>JAEWUR010000252.1 GCA_023397045.1 Planctomycetota bacterium | reverse complement strand
GATCCAGTCGAACTCCGATTGGATCCTGCCGGTCGCGGCTTGCGTGGCGATTCTCGTTTTCGTGCGGTATCTCTATCGCCGCGACGCGGTCGAGTTGCCTCCGATGCTCGGCTGGTTGCTGACCGCGCTGCGGACGGCCGTCTTCTTCGGGCTGCTCATCATCTTCCTTCAACCGCAATGGCGGATGGAACGCGAGGTGACGCGCGATTCGCAGGTCCTGCTGCTGGTCGATACGAGTCAGAGCATGGGCTTGACCGACAATGACAACGGTGAGTCGGGCAAGGCAGCGACTCGCGCCGACCAAGTGGTCGCGGCGCTCGATGAATCCGATCTAATCGAGCGGTTGCGCGCCGTTCACGACGTGATGGTCGTTCCGTTTAGCGAGGAGTTGAAAATCGATCGGATGGTTTCGCTGCTGAAAATTGGTTCGGCGAGTGAAGCGACGGCGAACAGCCCTCACCCTAACCCTCTCCCAAAGGGAGAGGGGACGAAGGAAGCGACTCTCCCAAAGGGAGAGGGGACGGATGAAGCACCGGATTGGAAAAAGCTGCTCGCGCCGACGGGAACGGAGACGCGGCTCGGTCAGGCGCTGCGGCAGTTGGTCCAAACGGAACGCGGCGCGCCGGTCTCGGGCATTGTCGTGCTGAGCGACGGCGGGCAGAACGCGGGCGTGTCACCGGAATCGGCGGTCGAATTGGCCCGGGAAGCCAAGATCCCGGTCTTCACCGTCGGGATTGGCTCCGACCGCCGGCCGACGAATGTTGCGGTATGCGATTTCGCCGCGCCGGCCCGGGCGTATCCCGGCGACCGTTATACGGTGACCGGTTATGTGCAAGCCCAGGGGATGCCGGGCCAGGTCGTCACGGTGGAATTGCTCGCGCGAGCGGGTAACGACGACACCGCCGGCCAGAAGGGCGCGGGCGAGGTCGTCGCGTCGCAACAGATCACGCTTGGCGACGACGGCGACATGTTGCCGGTCAAGTTCGATTTGACGCCCGATGAGCCCGGGCGCAAGACACTGTGTTTTCGTGTTGTGGCGCCGCCAGCCGACCGGAATCCGGCCGACAATCTGCGCGAGGCCGACGTCGAGATCGTCGGACGCAAGAATCACGTGTTGTTGCTGGCCGGCGGTCCGACGCGCGAGTACCACTTCCTTCGCAATCAACTTTTCCGCGACCAATCGACCACGGTCGACGTGCTGCTGCAATCGGGCAAACCTGGCATGTCGCAAGAGGCCAACGCCATCCTCGACGAGTTCCCCTCGACGCGCGAAGAGATGTTCGCCTATGACTGCATCGTGGGCTTCGATCCGAACTGGCAGGCCCTTAGCACGGCGCAGATCGAGCTGTTGGAGAAATGGGTCGGCGAGCAGGGCGGCGGGTTGATCGCCATCGCCGGATCGGTCTATGCCGGCCGGGGCGTCGACGGCTGGACGCAGAATCCCGCGATGGCGCCGATTCGCGGACTGTACCCGGTCGAATTCCCAAGCCGTCTGACGGTTATGGAGAACAACATCTATTCGAGCAAGGAACCGTGGCCGTTGGACTTCACGCGCGAAGGACTCGAAGCCGATTTCCTTTGGCTTGCCGACACGTCGACCGAAAGCCGGCGGATTTGGGCCGATTTTCCCGGCGTCTACAGTGATTGTTCGATTCGCGGGCCAAAACCCGGCGCGACGGTCTACGCCCGATTCGGCGACCCGCGCGCGAATCAAGGCGGGCAGTCGCCGGCCTATTTCGTCGGCCAATTCTATGGCGCAGGCAGCGTGTTTTATTTGGGCAGCGGCGAGATGTGGCGGCTCCGCTCGGTCGGCGAATCGTATTTCGAGCAGTTCTACACGAAGGTGATCCGCCACGTGTCGCAGGGCCGCCTGTTGCGCGGTTCGCGGCGCGGCGTGTTACTGGTCGGTCAAGACCGCTACACGTTGGGCAACACGATCGAAGTCCGAGCCCAACTGACCGACGCGCGGTTCGAGCCGCTTGTGCTGCCTAGCGTGAACCTGCAAGTCGTCGAACCGAACGGCGCCGCTCGAACGATCGCGATGCACCCCGACGCAAGCCGCGCGGGCGCGTACATGACCCATTTGCCGGCGCTTCAGGAAGGGACGTATCGGTTGAACCTGCCGGTGCCTGAAAGCGCCGACGAACGGCTCACGCGGCGCATTCAGGTGAAGTCGCCTGACCTGGAACGCGAGAATCCGCGCCGGAACGACGCCTTGCTTAGCGCCATTGCCGAGGGCGGCGGCGGCAAATATTACGTCGGCCTGCAAAGCCTGTTGGATTCCGATCGGCCCGACGCCTTGGTGCGACAATTAAAGGACCAGACGGCCACGGTGATCCTCACGGCGGCGCCGAATCCGGAGTGGCAGGAGACGTGGCTGCGTTGGATGATGCTGGGCCTTTGCGGCCTGTTGTGTTTGGAATGGCTGATACGACGGCTTTCGAAACTGGCATGACCCCATTCGTATGACCGAACGACCGACCCAAAACCGACCGACATTGCCCATCGCCGTCAAGACGGTGCTCGACGCCATGCGCCGGCGCGTGCGCCGTTACGTTTGGCTGGAAGGCATCGCCGGCGCGGCGGCCTGGCTGGGCGCGGCGTTTTGGATTGTGCTGGCCGTCGATTGGTTCTTCGAACCGTCGGTCGGCGTGCGTGCGGCGCTGCTGGGTGTGGTTGGCGTCGTGTTGGCCATCATCCTGTTCCGCATGATCGTGCGCCGCGCCTTCGTCCCGATCACCGATCGCAACGCCGCGATGTTGTTGGAACGGCGATTTCCGACGCTCGACGACAGTTTGTTGACGTCGGTCGCGCTGATCGATCGGCCGCCGGAGGAGTTCGACGCCGAGATGCTCGCTCGAACCAGTGACGAGGCCATCCGGCGCATGGCCGACGTCGATCCGCGGCGCGTATTCAATCGGCAGCCGTTGCGTCAGAAGGTGCTGGCCGCCGGTCTGTTGGTTTTCAGCGTCGTGTTGTTCGTGGTCGTGTTTCCTACGGAGTTGCAGGTTTTTGCCGACCGCGTGCTGGCGTTTTCGACCGAGCGGTGGCCTCGCAGTACGCGGCTCGAAGTCGATGGTTTTGCCGACGGCGTTCAAAAAATCGCGAGGGGTTCTGATTTCGAGGTTGTCGCCCGGGCCGATAACGCGATGCCGGTTGTGCCGCAGGTGGTCGAGGTTCGTTACCGAACGGCCGGTGGAAATCGCGGCCGCGCGACGATGGATCGCCGCGGCGTTGCGCGTGGGCCGGAAGACAAATTCCAGGAATATGCCTACGCGTTCCGCGGCGTTCTCGATGATATCCAATTCGATCTGGTTGGCGGCGACGATCGGATCGACAGTCTGCGGCTCCAGGCGGTCGACAGTCCGACGGTCTCCGAGATGACGATCGATTGCGAACTGCCGGCGTACACCGGTCGACCGGCGCGTTCGCTGCCGGTGAGCGGAG
>JAEWUR010000305.1 GCA_023397045.1 Planctomycetota bacterium | reverse complement strand
ACGATGCACTCATGACGAACTGGCCCAAGACCGTCGCGGCGTTGGCCGGATCGATGCCGGTCGCGCCGGAATAGTTCAACGCTCCGAGCGAAGAGGCTGCCGCGGCCCGGGTGGCCGGCGACAACTTATCGTTGCCGACCGACGCCAGCATCGCCTTATACACGGCGTTGCCGTCGCCCGGCGACCCCAGAATTCCCAGCGTCTCGAGCGATTGTGCCAGGATCCATTGGCGCCCCGCATTGGCCGAGCCCGTCGGCACTTCGCCGTCGGCAATCTTCAACAGCGCGGTGATCAACGTTTTTTTGACGTCGGCATCGGCGATGCCGAGAATCGCGTGCCGTTGGATGCCCACCAGCGCCGCGACTCGCACCGCGTCGGGAACGTCCGCGCCTTCCACGGCGGCGATCATCACCGGCAGCGCCTCGGGCAGGGGCGTCGGCGGCTGTTCCACGCTGTTGAGCTCGCCGATCGTCAACATGGCATTCACTTGGACCGTCGGATGATACGGACCGGTGGCCAGATCCTTCATGAAATCCAATACCAGCAAATTCAAATGCTCGTGGACCTGCGGCGACGCGCTCCGTTTTCCAAGATGGCTGTTCCGCAGTTCGCGGCGAAAGCCTGGAAGACCGGCGACATTCTTCGGATCGGTCCAACGCGAGAGAAGGTACTTCTGATAGAAATTGTTGAATTCGGTCTTCTGCGCCTCGTCGTTGAACTTGCCCGACATCAACATCTGGTTGATCGTGATGTACGTTCGTTTCAACCCCTCGTCGACGGGCAGTTCTTTGAATTGCCTCTGCGCTGCCGGGGCGGCCTCGGGCTCTTCGTCCACCGCGTCAGCGCCGGCCTCGGCATCCGCCTCGGCGGCCACGCCTGCCGGATCCGCCGGCGCCTGGGCCCGGAGTGCCGGACACGAGACCAACCCGATCGCCACCGCCAGAACCGCACGTAACCACAAGTGGCAGAAAGGAAAACCGTGTCCGAAAAGCCCGTCTTTTTCTCGCATATTCTCTTCTGCCATAGGACAATCGATGGGTATTTGGGGGGGATCAATCCTTATTAGTATAGGCTACCAGTGGTTAGGGCGGAGTGTCAAGTTGGGCAGCGGGACGAAGACGCGGGACCGGGAAGACTGGGCGAGACCGGCAGAAAAGGAAAAACCCCGAATTCGGAACGTGGGAGGTCGGTTTTCTGCCCACTTTCTCCCCTGGCCTTCGGCTCGAAACCCCTGTAAAGTAACCCAGGGAGCCCCTTGCCGATGACACTTCTCTACTATTCGCCGAGCTTCCTGAACCATGAAACCGGCGAGCATCCCGAGCGGGCCGACCGGATCCGTCTCGTCCCCGGCCGTTTCGACCAGGCCGGGCTGACCGAACGCTGCCGCCGGCCTGAGTTCAAGCCGGTCTCGCGCCAGCGCCTTGCTCGGGTACACTCTCCCGCTTATATCGACGAAATCTGGGCCTATGCCAAGTCGGGGGGCGGTTATATCGAGTCGGATACCGTGGTTAGCCCGGCCTCCTACGATGTCGCCCTCCTGGCAGTGGGCAGCGTCTGCGATGCCGTCGAACGCATCGTGCGAGGCGAAGACACCAAGGCGCTCTGCCTCGTTCGACCGCCAGGACATCACGCGATGATCAACCGAGCGATGGGGTTCTGCATCTTCAACAACGTCGCCGTCGCCGCACGATTGGCCGTCGATGTCCTCGAACTCGATCGGGTCTTGATCGTCGATTGGGACATCCACCACTGCAACGGCACCCAGGCGACCTTCTGGGAAGAACCGCGCGTCGGCGTGCTGTCGATCCATCGTTGGCCGTTCTATCCCGGTACCGGCGACGTCGATGAAACCGGCGGCGGGCAGGGCCTCGGCTACACCTTGAACCTGCCGATGGAGTTCGGCGTTTCGCGGGAAGAATATTTCGCCGCGTTCCGCGACAATCTCGAATCGTTCGCCGACAAGATGAAGCCGCAATTCGTCTTTCTCAGCGCCGGCTTCGACACGCATCGGCTCGACCCGGTCGGAAACCTCGGTCTGGAAACCGAGGACTTCATCCCACTGACCAACATGGTGCTCGACGTGGCGAAAACCCACGCCGGGGGCCGATTCGTCAGCGTGCTCGAGGGCGGCTACCATCCCGAGGTCATGGCCGACTGCCTCGAAGTCCACCTTACCGAGATTCTGAAACGCGATCCGTCGCCCTGAGTGTGGCCAAAAATCTCGAAAACGCGACGATCCCCTCGACCTGTGCATTGGGAAAACGCTTCAGGTCGTGCCGTAGGTAATTTAGGCAAACCTTATCGCCTGCGGCATCTTTATCGAGCGTTCCGCAAATTCCGATCTTGCCGGTTGTAGCGGCCGATACTGGAAAATGGCTCGTCGGAGTTTTCTGCTTTTCAAACTTGTCTCGCAAGGAGAGATCAAGATGCGCTTCGCCAAATCCCGTGCGATTTCGCTCGCTTTTGCATTGGTTTGCCTCGGCTGGCTTGCCGTGGGGCCGGCCGCGGCCCAAGAGATGGACGCGTCCTGTTACGGCGGCGAATGCCAGCCGGGTTGTTATGGCGAAGACGCCTGCATGCCCCCGGAGTGCGGCGGCGAGTGTCCGTGCAGTCCGATCTGGAGCGTTACGGCCGAGGCATTGGTGCTGCAACGCACGCCGACGCGAAGCAGCGTCCTGTTCGACCCGACCCAGGCATCCGAGACCTCGCTCGACGCCCGGAATATGAACCTCTCGGTGGGCGGAGGCTACC
>JAEWUR010000179.1 GCA_023397045.1 Planctomycetota bacterium | reverse complement strand
TGGTTGTGCCTTGGTTGAATTCTTCGGGCCGTCGTGCCGACGGCCGCTAAACTTTTTTTGTTCGTCGCCGGGACTGCCGACGGCCGCTAAACAGAATGTTCTGTCGTTATGCCTTGGGTTCGTATTTGGTTTTGTTCTTTCGCCACCAACTGCGGAAGTCGGGGCCGGGCACCTTGGGTATCTCGCGGCCGCGGGTCCAGGCGCCGAGTTTGTCGGGATGCCACGGCAGGAACTTCGCCATCCGGACGCCGATTCGGACGCCGGTCATCATTAGTTTGTAGCGGATCGGCCCGCCCATGAACCACGCAAACGTCTGCCAGGTGACGCGTTCGTAAAGCGATCGCATGGAGGACGGTTCGTTGGCCGCCCGATAGCGCAGATGGACGAGTTGGTGCGGGATGTCGATTTTCACGGGGCAGGCCTCGCTGCATGCCCCGCACAACGACGAGGCGAACGGCAGCTTGCCGGCCTTCTTGAGCCCGACCAGGTGCGGCGTGAGGATCGAGCCGATCGGACCGGGATAGACCCAGCCGTAGGCCCAACCGCCGACTTGGCGATAGACCGGGCAGTTGTTCATGCACGCTCCGCAACGGATGCAGTGGAGCGCCGCCCAGGCCGCCGGGTCTTTCAGCACGTTGGTCCGCCCGTTGTCGAGAAGGATCACGTACAGTTTTTTGCCGGGCGTCGCGCCGTGGAACAGGTGCGTGTAGCTGGTGAGTTTCTGGCCCGTGGCGCTGCGAGGCAGCAGGTTGAGCATCTGCGGCAGGTACTCGATGCTGGGCAGCATTTTTTCGATGCCGATCAGTGCGACGTGGACCGGCGGGGTGGCGGTCGACAGGCCGGCATTGCCTTCGTTTTCGACGACGACCATCGTGCCGGTGTCGGCGATGGCGAAGTTGCAGCCCGAGACGCCCATGCCCGCCTGAAGATATTCTTCGCGCAGGTGGCGCCGGGCGATGTCGGTCAGACTGCGGTGTTCTTCGCTGAACGGTTCATTCAGTTTTTCGGTGAACAGATGGCCGACGTCGGCGGCCGACATGTGGATGGCGGGCGTCACGATGTGGACGGGCCGCTGCTTAGCCAGTTGGACGATGTATTCGCCCAAGTCGGTCTCGATGGCGCGGATGCCTTCGGCTTCGAGCACGTGGTTCAGTTCCAATTCTTCGCTGACCATCGACTTCGACTTCACGACGCTTTTGACGTTGTGTTGCCGGGCGATGTTCAGGATGTGCTGGTTCGCTTCCGTCGCGTCTTTGGCCCAAAGAACGGTCGCGCCCCGGGCGGCGACGTTCTGTTCGAACTCGACAAGCAGTTTGTCGAGGTTCAGCAACGCGTAGTTCTTGATCTTCTGGCCGGCGTCGCGCCAATCTTGGAAATAGGGGATCGCGTCGGTCACCGAGTGATTGTGCTTGGCCGACCGCTCGGCCACCTCGCCGAGCGATTTGGTGCAGTTCGGCTCGGCAAGCCCCTTGGTTTCGGACTTGAGGAACTCGGCGCCGCTGAGATGGATATGTTGGGTGGACATTTTTGAGGGGCTAGGGATTCAGGGATTTTGGAATTTGAAGACGAAGGATGAACGGTTACAGGTCTCTGATGCTAATTGTGAAACATGCCGTTATTGACGCGAATTGGCGCACTGCTCCGCAGCCTGTTTTTCGAGATTAACAACTTCTCGGCCCGAGTTCTCCTGCCGCCGCCGAAGTTCTGCGGCCAATGCATCGATGTCGTAATTGAACTGCTTGGCGAGTTCTTCCTTGGCCCGACGTACCTCGCGAATGATTTCATCCGTCATCGTCTTGTTCTCCCATAAGCTCTTGCGGCGTGCAGATCTCCGGGCAACGATACCCGGCAATGGCACATACGCTCCGCATTAGAGGTTTCATTTCGGCATTATCTAAATGACGACAGTTCCACGTCAACAAATAGTCGATTCCATGAACGGCCGCCACCGCGACATGCATGGCATCGTCGATTGCCTCCTTAGGCAGCGCTCCATCGCTGACCAGCTTTTTTGCCAGAACAACGGCATCGTTCGTCACATCAAGATCTGGAATCCCCCGCAGCATCTCTTTTCGCTTAAGGGCGGCCGTTGCATCGCCTTGGCCGACCTCCGCCAGGACAAGCTCCGATGCGAACACCTCGAACTGTGATTTGCGGCTATCCCACCACTGACGTGTGACTTGCTGCCAAGCGGTTGCCAACGCATTGCTGCTTGGACGCGCCGCCAAATAGCTGATCACAGACGTTTCAATGTAGACTCGCTTGCCCATATCAATATCTTATCACATTGGCGGTGGGACTACATTCAACACCACCAACCTCGTTCCTACTATTCTTGCAACATCAGGATTTCCTTGACTTCTTTTTCGCCGAGGTCTTGGTGCTCGCCGAGCCTCATACGGCGGCCGGCCAGCCGGGAGGCGACCAGGTCGATGGCTTCGTGCGGGATGTTGTAGTCGGACATTCGCGTGCCGACGCCCAACGACCAGAAGAACTGCTCCGTTTTCTGGATGGCTTGTTCGATGCGGTCGTCTTCGTCGCCGTCGCGGAGTTGCCACACGCGGTCGGCGTACTGGAGCAGCTTGGCGCGTTTGCGATCTTTTTGGTGCCGCAGCACGCCGGGCAGCGCAACGGCGAGCGATTGGGCATGGTCGACGCCGTAGAGGGCCGTCAGTTCGTGGCCGATCATGTGGCTGGCCCAATCTTGCGGCACGCCGCAACTGATCAGGCCGTTGAGCGCTTGCGTGGCCGACCACATCAGGTTCGCCCGAACGGCATAGTTCTCCGGTTCGCGGAGCGCTTTCGGGCCTTCTTCGATGAGCGTCAGGAAGATCGCCTCGGCTTGACGATCCTGCAACGGGGCATCAGCCGGATAGGTCATATACTGCTCGACCGTATGGACGAAGGCGTCGACGACGCCGTTGGCCACCTGTCGCGGCGGCAAGGTGTAGGTCGTCTCGGGATCGAGGATCGAGAAGCGCGGGAACGTCTGCGGCGTGACGAAGAATAGTTTGTCGTGCGTCGATTCGCGCGTAATGACCGCACCGCCGTTCATTTCGGAACCGGTGGCCGGCAGCGTCAGCACACATCCGAAAGGCAGGGGATTGGCCGGCACGCGTGCCCAGTTGGTCATCATATCCCAGGGATCCTTGCCCTGGTAGGGCACGGCCGCGGCGATGAACTTCGTGGCGTCGATGACCGATCCGCCGCCGACGGCCAGCAGGAAATCGAGCCCCTGGGCCTTAATCACGTCGACCGCTTTCATGCAGGTTTCGTGGCGGGGGTTCGGCTCGATGCCGCCGAACTCGACGATCGACCGGCCGTCCAACGCGCGGACCACCTGATCGTAGACGCCGTTGCGCCGGATCGAACCGCCGCCGTAGATCATCAACACCTTGGCGTCGGCCGGCAGAAGCTTCGGCAGTTCGGCGATCGAGCCTTTGCCAAAGACGACTTTCGTCGGATTGTGAAAGGTGAAGTTAAACATTACTTGCCGTTACTGTCGTCTTTCCAGCCCGAGACCAACACCTCGGCGATGTGGATGTGCCGGATCCGCTTGGTTTCGGGCTTGCGATCGAGGATGCCGCCGATGTGCATCAGGCAACTGATGTCGTTGCTGACGACGTAGTCGGCGCCGCTGCGAACGATGTTCTGGACTTTCTTCTCGCCCATGGCCAACGACGTGCCGGGCATTTTGACGCTGAAGGTGCCGCCGAAACCGCAACACTCTTCCATGTCGGGCATTTCGTTGTAGGTCATGCCGCGAACGCTCTTCAACAACGTCATCGGCTGATCGACCACGCCCAACTCGCGACGGCAGTGGCAGCCGATGTGCATGGTCACCTTATGCGGGAAAGTGGCTTCGGTGTCGGTCACGCCGAGCATGTCGTGCAGGAACTCGGTCAATTCGATGACGCGCCGCCCGATGCCGACGATGCGCGGGTCGGGATCGGCATGGCCGAAGAACACGCGGCACATGGCCGAACACGATCCGGACGGGCAGACGATCCAGCGGTGCGGTTCGAAGACGTCGCAGAAGTGATGGATCACGCGACGGGCTTCGTCCCAATAGCCCGAGTTGAATGCCGGCTGACCGCAACAGGTCTGTTCGGACGGATAGACCGTCGGAACACCGTAGCGTTTTAGCAGTCGGGCGGTAGCCTGCGCAATCTGCGGATAGAACTGGTCGATGTAGCAAGGAATAAAAAGCGCGACCGGCTCGCCGGGACGATAGGGCGGATCGTCCTGCCGGGGCGCGACGCTGTGGACTGATTGGTTCATCGTTGGGCCATGAAAAAAGCAAACGGCGGGAAAAGTACTATGATATACGAATTGACCTACCATTGGCCAGAGGTGGATACCGCCCGAAAAACAGCGTACAATACAAACGAGGGGTAAACAGGGTGTCCCGCGGTAAGCAAAATCCCGAAAAACACACGAAAAAGTCGATTTATGGGCAAGTTGAGTCCCACTGGCTCTGCCAGTGCTGTGAAAACGCGGGGAAGTTCAGCACTGGCAAAGCCAGTGGCACACTTTTTT
>JAEWUR010000175.1 GCA_023397045.1 Planctomycetota bacterium | reverse complement strand
CCATGTGCCCGGGCGATCGTCAAAACAGCCCGCGATGGCGTTTCCGCAAAAAACACATCGGCCCGCCCGAATTTCGAACGCGCTGACGGCGTATCCGCTCCGGCGGATCACGACGTGTCCGCAACCGGGACAATAGGTGTGTTGGCGTTCCGGGTCGATCACGTTGCCGGTGTAAACATATCGTATTCCAGCCCGCCGGGCTAGGTCATGGGCGGCCGACAACGTGGTTTGCGAGGTTGCATCGCGGTCGGTCAGCTTAAAATCGGGATGAAAGGCCGAAAAATGGACCGGCACGTCGGGACCAAGTTCTTTGACGATCCATTGGCACATCCGCTCGATGTCCTCGGGAGCATCGTTAGCCCCGGGAATGATCAGATTCGTGATCTCGACCCACGTCCGACCTTCCCGGACAAGCCAACGAAGCGTGTCGAGCACCGGCTGCAAATGGCCAGAGCAATAAGTTCGATAGAATTCGTCGGTAAAGCCCTTGAGATCGACGTTGGCGGCGTCCATCGCGCCGAAAAAGTCGGCCCGGGCCGTCTCGGTGATATAGCCCGAAGTGACTGCCACGGTCTTGATCCCCAGCGCGTGACATTCCCGCGCCGTGTCGATGGCGTACTCGGCCCAGATGATCGGATCGTTGTACGTGAATGCAACGCTGCGGCAGCTGTGTTGTTGGGCAGAGGCCGCGATGGCCTTTGGCGTCGCCGGGACGCAAGCGGCCTCGACGTCCCGCGATCGCGACATGGTCCAATTCTGACAGAACGTGCAACCGAGGTTGCAGCCGGCCGTCCCGAACGAAAGCACCGCCGTGCCGGGATAGAATTGGTGAAGCGGTTTCTTCTCGATCGGGTCGATGCAGAAACCGGTGCTCCGGCCATAGGTGGTCGAGACGATTTGCCCGTCGCGGTTCTCCCGGACAAAACAGAACCCACGCTCCCCTTCCCTCAACGAGCAATGTCGAGGGCAGAGATCGCAGACCGTTCGCGTCGGATCGCTCGATTTATGCCACCACATGGTGCCATCTTTCGCACTATTCAGAAATCAATGGTTTTTTACAAGATTCACAGTGATTAATATCAGACTGAATACAGAACCAACCAACGCGCCCAGGATGGCACAATATAAGATCATGACGGGAATCACGAACACGAAAGAAGCCATCGGATCGTCGCCGGGCAATAAACACCTCCGAAGGAATCCCGTTATCGCCATCAAATCATCGTTTAGGAATAGTGGAACTGATTCAGGTTTCTGAAACAGGAGAACAACGCCAAGTACGGCCCCTGCGATAAGCCCATAAACAATAGGAGTCCACCGTTTCATCTTGATGTCCACCATTAACGTTTGTTGACTATCTTCTCGTATTCGTCGTGGCTGCCGATCCACACCCAAATGAAATCGTTGCCATCTTCCACGGCCAATGCCCGATGGGCAAGTCCGACTCTTGCAGACCAGAAATCTCCAACTTTCTTCAACTGAAGTGATGGATGATTTGGGTTGTCTTTCAGAAGATGGAAGTTCTTGTCGGCCAGCGTCTGAATCGTCTTCGATAATCCCCAATACCTCTGCCAGAATCGATCGGTCGTGCGATGCATCAAAGGTCTTTCAATTGCCGGTTCATCTTTGCCTCAGCCGCCTCTTGTGCTAGAAAAGCCAGCTTGCCGTTTTTTGCATCTGATTCAATTTCCTGATCCCATGCTTCCCAGTCCCGTTCCAAGAACCATTGTCTGAACTTCGAATATTCCTCTTCCGGCAGTGAGGAAACCGCTAATTCCAATTCTTCGATTTTTGTCATAATTCCAACTCCGCTTGCCCCACGACAACATTTTATTGAAACGTCCGTAATAATACCATTTTTCAAGGCGTCCCGACATCCTGTACTTTCATAACTTGCGGGCCGCCAGTATTTTGCCCAATTTCCGGGCTTTTTTCCGAGCCCGGTTGCCGATGTCTTGTTTCTCCTCGCCCGCGGCCAAACCGATGAACAGAACGCCGACGGTCTTCGCGCCGAGCATGGCCGCACACGTTTTTAGCAGGCCGGTCATTCGGGTTAGGTAGCGCGCCATCAACGACGGTGCGGCCGACGATCCGACGAGCACCGCCCGGCGCGGCTTCTGCTTGTTCCGCACTTTTGGCGCTGCCATGCCCCAGGGCCAATACGCAAAACAGACGAGCCGTTCGATGAACCGCTTCATGACGGCCGTGACGGTCCAGAAATTCATCGGCGAGGCCAGCACAATCGCGTCCGACCGCTCGATCTCGCGCAAGATGCCGTCCATTTCGTCGTCCATTGGGCACTCGCCGCGTTGAATTCCTTCCTTTTGCGTACACGTCCTGCAATTCCGGCAGAACTCGATCCGTTTGTCGATCAGATAGATCTTGTTGGTCGTGGCGCCGGCCTCGCGAGCCGCTTCCAGAATCTCGTCAACGGCCGTATCAATGACGCCGCCTTTGCGATAGGTGCCCAGGATTGCCGTGATGCGCATGGAAGCCTCTCCGGGAACGAGGTGGATCGTTGCCCGACATGATATCAAGCCGAAAGGCCATCGACCAGCCATGACCGGATAGCCCACCGGTTGGTCGCCCGGAAGAACCGCCGCCCAACCGTCTGTCCAGATCGTCGTTACTAATGGAGGTTCGGCGCCGCAGAATCGAAACCCGAAGCGTAAGCGAGGCGGCCCCTCGCTTACGCTTCGGGTTACGATGTTGGGTCCATTCGTAAACTTGAATGGGACAGACCACTAGGCC
>JAEWUR010000105.1 GCA_023397045.1 Planctomycetota bacterium | reverse complement strand
GACCATTCCGGGTTTCTTCTACGACGAGCCCGAGACACGCGGCGATTGGGGTACGGAACTCAACCGCGTGCTGGCCGAGTGGAAGGTGGATTGGAAGAAGGCCTACGTGGCCTACAAGTTCCAACTGGCCGGCGAGCAGCAAGTCGCCGCGCGGTTCCAGTATCTCGACGCGCTCGCCGAGGCCTGGGGACGCACGATGTACGGCGGCATGACCGACTGGTGCCACGAGCACGGGGTCAAGTCGATCGGCCACTTCATGGAACACGGCTCGCTGTATCGAAATCCCGACTTCTGCGCCGGCGACATGATGCGGCTTCAGGGTTACAGCGACATGGGCGGCATCGACGCCGTCTTCAGTCAGTTCGTCATGGGCCAGAGGGAAGGCCGCGCGAAGCCTTGGAACGACAATCCCGCCTGGCAGACGCCGAAGCTCGGCAGCTCGATTTCGCACGTCTACAACAAGCCGGATGACGTCACGATGGTCGAGATCTTCGGTGCCCGGGGGCAGGACATCGGCTATCCCGAGATGAAATGGTGGACCGATCACATGCAAGTGTCGGGCGTCAACTTCATGATCCCGCATTCGTTCAATCCCCGGTCGCCCTACGACACCGACTGCCCCCCCTATTTCTTCAACGGCGGCTTTGAACCGCGCTGGCCGTTGTATCGGGTGTATGCCGACTACACGAGCCGTTTGAGCGTCATGTTGACGGGCGGCCGGCACGTCTGCCCGATCGCCATGCTATTTCCCGGCCAAAGTTTCCAGGTCGGCCGCGCCGTCGGTCCCGAGGAAATGTCAACCGCTATCCAAGACGCCGCGCTCGATTGCGATTGGCTCCCTTACTCGGTTTTTGAGAACCACAGCCAAGTCGACGGCAAGTCGCTGTCGCTCTATGCCGAGCGTTACCAAGTCCTGATCGTTCCGCCGGTCGAGGTGATCCCCTATGCGACCTTGGTCAAGGCCAGAGAGTTTTTCGAGGCCGGAGGCGTCGTCGTGGGCTACGGTTTCTTGCCGTCGCAATCGGCGACGCTGGGCCACAACTCGGCCGAGATCGGCGCGCTGTGCAAAGACATTTGGGGCGATAGACCCACGGCGGGACTCGATTGCCGACAGACGAACTCCGCCGGCGGACGATCCTACCTGCTGCCCGAGAGTCCGACGCCGCAACAGCTTCAACAAACGCTTGCCGATGCCGGCGTGGTTCCCACGTTGGAAGTGCTCGAAGGCGAGACGGGCGACTGGCTCCATGTGCTGCATCGTCAGAAGGACGGCCGCGACATCTTCCTGATCTGCAATCAGAACCACGAGGGAGCCGCCCGGCAATTCAAGTTCCGTGCAACCGCCGCCGGCGTGCCGGAATACTGGGACGCCTTGCGAAACGACATCACGTCGATTCCGTTCGAGCCAATCGGCGATGGCAAGGTGGAATTCGCACTATCTCTCGAACCACTGGAAACCGCGTTGATCGTGTTCCAACCGAAACGACTGGATCGCCCGGCTCGGATCGAACAGGACGCTCGCCCGGTCGTAGATCCGATCGTTTTGGCGCGCGATCCGAATCCGCCGCCGGCGCCGATGCCGCCGATCGATGCTGGGCGACCCTCGACGGCCAGTCCCGTTGCGGCGGCCGATCCGTTCCGATCGCATTTTTCCATTCCCAGCAGCGTGGATCTGTCGACCTCGCGGGTTTGTCTTGAAATGGATGATCTGCCCGACGATTCGGCGGCAGTCCGCGTCAACGACCAGTTCGCCGGCGGCGTGATCGGTCGCCCGTTGCGGCTCGACATCACTCGGCACGTCACCTCGGGCGAGAACACGGTGCTGATCGAACCGCTGGCCCCCCAGTCGGCCAAAATCGTCATCTATGGCACAGACAAGCCTTAGCTACCGGCAGGAGTTGTCTATGGTTCGCAGTTCCTTCGTCGTCGTTTGGACCATTTCCATCGCCATCGGCCTGCTTCACGGCGTCCCAGGTCGAGCCGAGGAACCAAACGCGGCCCCGACACCGCGCGTAGCGACGATCAACAATGCCGTGCCGCGACTGGACACAGAAGGCCGTATCGTCGATGCCCACGATGGTTGCCTGCACAAGTTTGGCGACCGTTTTTTCCTTTACGGAACGGCCTACGGAAAAACCGACGGTTTCGTAAAGACCAACCATTATCAATGCTACAGCTCGTCCGATTTGGTTGCGTGGAAGCTCGAGGGCGATCTCTTTCGGAATCAGAATCCACCGCCCGGCGTCTATTACCGTCCTTACGTGATCTATAACGCGAAGACGGGAAAATATGTCCTTTGGTACAACTGGTATCCTACGCTCTGGGATGGCCAATACGGGGTGGCCACGAGCGACCGGCCCGAAGGACCTTTCGCCATTCAAAACAACAACGTCGCCGTCGCGCGAGCGAAACCGGGTGATTTGGGCCTGTTTGTCGATGACGACGCTGCCGCCTATCTCGTGTATACGTCCATTGCCGACGATCACGGAATTTCGGTGGAACGGCTGTCCGACGACTATTTAAGCTCCACCAAAGAAAACAGTGGGATCCTCGATACGGGTTGCGAGGCGGCGGTCATGATCAAACGCCAAAACACCTACTACGTACTGTTTGACGTCTGCTGCTGTTTCTGCCCTCAAGGAAGCGGCGCCCGCGTCTTCACGGCATCGAAACCACTGGGGCCGTACTCAACAAAAAACACGAACATCAATCGTGATGCGAACGGAAACCCCATCATTGCCGCCCAGCAAACCCACATCGCACAAATTCCAACGGCAAACGGCCTAACGCATATTTGGATGGGCGATCGATGGGGTTCCCGTCCTGACGGAATCAAAGGGCATGATTTCCAATACTGGGGTCCCCTTCACTTCGACGCGGCCGGCGACATGATGCCGCTGGAACGGGTCGACCAATGGACAATCCCGTTGCAGTAAGAGCGATCCTGTCAGACAATCGCTTTGCCTGAATCGTGAGGTTTGCCGGCGCGAAGTCGCAGCAGGGAAATCTCGGGCGGGCAGTTCCAACGCACCGGCACGTCGCCCGAGAGACCGCGCGAAATGTGCAAGATTGTCGGCGGCAGGTGATAGACGCCCGAGATGAGTTTCACGCCGTGGAGCGACGGCGAAACGATGGCGCCGAGCGGCGGGATTCGGATTTGTCCGCCGTGCGTGTGGCCGGTCAACATCA
>JAEWUR010000093.1 GCA_023397045.1 Planctomycetota bacterium | reverse complement strand
TGCATCGAACAGTTCTGCATGGTGCGGTTTAAGCAGACGTCGATAGCTGGCAGGCGACATCATCGGCCCAGCCGTCATGCCGAGGTCGTCGCCCGTGATGATCACGTCGACATAAGGACCGACGTCCCTGAGCAACTGCTCGGCGTAGGAGGTCATCAGAGTTTTCAGCTTCACGATCAACGCGGTAAAGAACTCGGGGTTGGCCGCGATGTCCATCAGGATCGTGTCAAGGCCCCGGAGCATGAACGCCGTCTCGAATAGGGTGATTCCGCTGACCAACACCGTGGCATAGCCGGCCTGCTGGATCGCCTTCGCCTCGCCGACCAAATGGTCGAATCGCCCGGGTGGTGTCAGATCGGGCCAAGCATATCGATCGAGATCGTCGATCGTCGCCCGAGCGAGCGGCGGATCGGTCGCCTCGAAGTAGAGGCTGGTCGGCGTCTTCCGCCATCGAATGCCCCAATCGTCGATGAAGCAATCATCCGAGATTGTTTGGGCCAGGCTCGACTTGGCCGCGCCGGGCAACAACGGCCGCGCATCGCCGCCCAACCGCACCAAAACCTCTTCATCCAGACAGACATACTGCATCGTCCGGGACATCGACCGCGGCGGCGGGCCCTGAAATCCCAGGTGCCTTTTGAACTGTTCATAGCCCGAGGCCAGCATCGTCGTCGCGCCCGACGCGCCGATAAACAGCGGCACGCGGTCCGGCTCCTCGTGGTTCAGGGCGGTCACAACTCGTTCGCGCGGGGTCAATTTTCTCTCCTTCTGGCAGAAATCGTCAAATCCGTTCTCGCTGTGCGGCAAGAACCACTTCCAACGATCGAACGCCCTCGGCAATCGTGGCTCGAATGGGCCGATCCATGGCAATGGCTTCCAAAAGCTCCTGGTCTTCCGCTCGAAACATGTCGTCCCGGTCGGTGGCTATCTCCTCGATGTCCCATCGCTTTCTCTCGGCTTCGTAGACCGAAACCGTGCAATGGTCCCATCGCGCAAACTCCACGGTGATGACGCCCTCGGTGCCGATCAATTCGATCTGACGGCGTCTGGGACGTTGGAAGAAGTCCAAATGCACGGTGGCCACACATCGGTCTTCAAAATCTATCAACACTTCAACCAGATCGGGCGCGTCGATGCCGATGTCGCTATAGTTTCCAATGATGGAACGCACCTGACGGACCGGTTGGCCGGCATACCAGAGCGCCAGGTCGATGTCGTGCATCAGATCGAACGCCCCGCCCACTTTGGCCGAGTAGAGCGTGCGATAATCCGGCCGGACGTCGGGCAGATGCTCGCCGACCATCGCCCGGATTGATGCCACACGCCCGATGCGGCCAGAATCGAGGTGTTTTTTGGCTCTGAGCAGTCCCTCATGATATCGGAAGCACAGGGCGACCATAAGCTTCTTGCCGTGATGCTGGGCCAGCGCCGTCAGTTGCTCGATGCCGTCGGTCGAATCCGACAGCGGCTTCTCGGTCAACACGTGGCAGCCGGCCTCGACGGCCTTTGTCGCCATCGGGATGTGCATCGCAGGCGGCGTACAGATCAACACGGCATCGGGGCGATCGCTCAAACCGGACTCGAACGAATCGTAGATCCTGGCCGACGGAACGTGTTCGGGAAACATTTCACGCTGCTCGTCGGACGGGTCGCACGCACGAATATCCGACACGCCAAGCCCCGTAAGCACGCGGCCGTGGCGCTTGCCGATGCTGCCGCAGCCGACGATCAGCACGCTGAGATCCTGCCATCGCGTTACCATGCCGTGATGCCTCCGTCGACCGGCAGATTGATGCCGGTGACATACGACGACGCCTCGGAGGCCAAAAACAACGCCGCGCCCTTGATCTCCTTACCGTCCTGGCCCATGCGGCCCATCGGCACCAGGTAACTGTATTGCTTGACAAACGCCTCGGGCTGGCTGCGCCAGAACCCGCCGGGGCTGATGCAGTTCACGCGGATGTTGTACTGGGCGAGCCAGCAAGCCATCTCGCGCGTCATGTTGATCACGCCGCCCTTGGCGGCCGCATAGTCGATCGTCACGCCGCCCATCGGCGTGCCGTCATAGACGCGATAGTCCTTGCCGGCCATTCCCGCGATCGAGCCCAGATTGATTATCACTCCCGATCGGGCAGGCTTCATCGCCTTGGCCACGACATGTTTCGAGCAGAGGAAGGTGCCCTTCATGTTGACGTCGACCGTGTTCTCCCACTCCTCGACCGGGCGTTGCTCCAGCGGCTTATTCTGCGGCGTGCTCACGACATTTCCGGCGTTGTTGACCAGGATGTCGATCCGCCCGAACGTTTTTAGCACGGCATCGACCATATTCTCCACCTGATCTTCAAACCGCACATCGCATTGCACGGCCAGGGTCTTTCGTCCCGTCGCCTTCGCAATCTTCTCCGCCGACTTCTCAGCATCTTCTCGATCCCTACTCGTGATGGCCACCTCCGCTCCCGCTTCGGCAAACGCCAGAGCCATATCGAACCCCAGCGTCTTCGCCCCGCCCGTGACGATCGCGACTTTTTCCGTAAGATCAAACAGTTCCATAACGCTCATAAACCAATCGCTCCCAAAAATGCCAGAATGTGGGTTCGTATCGAGGGATTCGAATGAAACGGTCGCAGCTATCGAGCTACATCTTCCGATACTTGACAATGGTGTGAGGCGGGGCCGCTTTGAGCACAGCAACACTTGCTGGTTCTGTAAACGCCGGCTTGCTGTCAATGCAAAGTTTTAGCCCCTTCTGCAACAGCACGTTGCCAGGGACCATTGTTTGCTCATTTGTACCAAGATCAGTTATCTCATATTGGGCGTCCGGATCCAGGGCTTGGAGGCAAACCGTCCTTGTGTCGTCTCGGCTGTCGATCCGTCGCAACGCCAACACTATGCCGGCATTGCGATCGGGCCAATGGAACTGTTGGGCGCTCCATGAATCCATGTTTGTAGACTCGTCAATCAACCGGTAAACGTTGCAAGGTGTGGAGTCAACACCGAGCAGCTTGCGCCGGTAGTTTGGTTCAAGACCGGCTCGACTCTCCAAGATGTCAAGAAACTCTGGCGGCGGCGCGTCGCCTGCATCGGAAAATAGGCCGGTCGTGCCGCGGTACATAAGATTGTCGACCCAAAGAAGGGATCCAAACTCCGTTTCGCCAACCATCAGCGGTGCGTCGCTGTGATAGATGACATTTTGCAGAAAGTGATAATTGGCACACGGTCCGCAACGGCCGTTGATCCCGTCGGTGTAGATTCCGCCGCAGCAGTGACCATTGGGTTGTCCGCGATGCCCGGTGTCATGAATCAGATTACCGCGAATCAAGGCACCAAGCTCGGTCTGTGGAAAGCTGACGTAGATGGCGGCTCCGTCCTGAGCCACTTGCATCACATGATGGATGTGATTGTATTCCACCTTGTTGTTTCCGGCCATCGGCGCGTCGGGCACTTCGCTGCCGGTGAGCACGATGCCGGAGTAGGAAATGTCGTGGACCAGGTTGTGGCGAATCACTGAGTCACGCATCGAAGTGGCGAGTATCCCAACCGACCCGAAATAATCGATTCCACAATCGTGAACGTGGTTGTTGGCAATGCGATAACCTTTGTGGTCATCCACGCCGATGGGATCCGCCCATTGCCACGTATCGCGATTTCGGAGTCCTCCGGCTACGATACCGCCGCCGCCAAGATCGTGGATTTCGTTGCCTTCGACGACATTTCCCGAACATCCGGTTAGCATGGCCACGCCGATAGCACCGGTATGCTCGATCGCCCCGTCGCTGAACGCACATCCGCGGGCGTGCTTCATGCTAACGGCCGCATCAATCCACGCGAATTTCCCGCCGCCTTCGGGTGCCTTGCGTTCCTGAAGTTGAAGACAACCAAACATCCCCGTGAACCCCCGATGTGGCAGCGGCCAATCGACGAATGCCACGCGAATACCCTGAAAGCGGAGATTCTGCACAGGCCGCGCGGATGTTCCTTCAATCGAAAGAAGCGTGTTGGCAACCACCGGCGCCATTACTTCCGCGCTGGCCAAGTCTTCACCTTCGCGCGGCCAATAGGATAATACGCCCGTTTGACGATCCAGATACCATTCGCCCGGCTCGTCAAGCATTTCCAAAGCGTTCTCGAAATAGCAATCGTATTCTCTGTTAGGGAAGCTAATATTGTATACATTCGGCATTCCATGCGGCCACGCATGTGGAGGTGGCAGCGTGAACGTGTTGTCATCTACATTCACTGAGCCGATTCGCTTCCGTGTTCCATCATTGTTAATCAGCCAGTTCACCTCGATGTCGCACACGTTCTTCCACGCCTGAATCGGATGGTCGACTCCCAGGGTGATCGTGGCATCGTTCGCATCGCTGTTCTGATCGTTGGGTATCAGCTTCCACCACTGGCCGGCGTTTGGCGTCCTTGCCCGAGTGGCTCGTCGACCGTTGACGAACAGCTGGCGAAAATACCAATTGCCCGCTTTTACCTCCGGCAAGCCAACAGTCCAGATATTGCCGTCCCTCTTCGTCCAACCGGTGATCGCCCGACCGCCGCTTAGCACGACTGTTCCACCGGGTGCAGCCGCAAAGGTAATCGCGAGGTCTTTGGTGCCCGAATCCTCGGATCCGAAAACAAGCGTCTCGGTCTGCGGATAGACGCCGCTTCCGAGCGATACGGTGATGTCATGATCGAGCCCCTTGGCAATGATCTGACGGACGGCGTCGCGTGCCTTGGCGATCGTCGCAAACGGCGCGGAGGCAGTGCCGGGATTGGCGTCGCTTCCATCGGTCGCAACGTAACAATCGGCTCCGAGGGCCGTCCATGGGAATATTCCCATCGTGAAGTGTGCCAAGACAATGAGCGACATCCATTTTTTCATCGCAGAGCCTTTTATGGTAGGAGCGAAAGTTGGCAGGATTGATCAACGTATCGCGGATTTTTGTCCGATGGAGTCGGCCTACTTCGAAGCAACCTCGAAGTCGGCTGTGTTGTTGCCCAATTTGACTTCATACGTCAGAACCGACTCGGAGTTGAATGTCGGCGCGACCGCCTCGACGGTCTCTTCCATCGTTCCGCGTTGCGGAAATGGTTTGGGCGTCATTCGGCCTGTTCTACGTGTCCCGTTGATCTCGACGCGATTCCAACCGATTGCCGGACCAGCCTTGCCTGAGATGTGATACCGGCCCTGGATGATTTCCCCGCTGGTGATCGATCCTTCCGTGGATTCTAACGGGAAAAAGCGGATTAAACCTTGTTCCAGTGGATTGCCATCAAGTTTCACCTCGCCCGTGATCGAGGCAATGTTCGATCTGCCTTGATTGCACCCCATACCGACCAAGAAACCACAAAAACAAACAACATGGATGCAACTCCACATTTGTCGTTTCATTGTCATGCCGCACCCTTTCAATAATCGCCTGGAGTCAATCCATCGGCGATCCAACCCAAACGTTGCCAAGTGCCGGGCGGGTTCGTCGAACCACTTCCGTTGGCCGGGGGAACATAGTTGTTGATGCTGTCCGATATGAAATGCACACTGCCGTCGCAAAACACCGAATGAACGCCGCCAGGATGGCGACTTCTAGGGCTGGCATAGTTGTCGTCGCAATTCCAAGCGTTTGGGCCGCCCGTACAGTTGCTAACTCGCGGCAGGTTCATGCTCGGCTCGTTCGGTGTGTCTACGAGGGAAGCTCCATTGCAGATCCAGTCCGCGGAAGGTGAATTGGGGCCAAGCGTTACGTACAGGTTTTGGCACCCGGCACGATGCGTTAGGAACATGCCGCGGAAGTCCTTTTCACTTACCCCCTTGAGATATTCGGCGACGGCCATCGTATTGCTTGTGCCGTCGGTGATGTCGGCGATCCGGGTTCCGATGCCATAGCCAAAGACGCCACGTCGTTTCGGATTGTTGGCCATGCCGGCGTCACCGTCCTCTATCCCTGAAAAAATACCAAGGTAGTTGGTCTTCGGATATCGGAACGATTCGAAGCCGGGATTGTCTTCCGCAATGTACTCGTTGCCGTTGATGCTGTCGCTGGGGCACCACAGATATGCCATGCCGGCACGATTGACGCTCGTCCAAGACGCCGGATCACTGTATAGGTCGGTCTTGAACTCCGGGCCACCGATAGCGACGAAGTAACCTTCCATTTCCAAATCCGGCAAGAGATGGTGGAGCAGGTACGTCCATTGATAACCTCCCACGTCCGACAACCGTTGTTTTGCCTTTGACCCCGGCGGAAACGCGCCGTGACGAGATTCGAAATTGAGCAGTGCGATGCCGATCTGCCGGAGATTATTGCTACAC
>JAEWUR010000656.1 GCA_023397045.1 Planctomycetota bacterium | reverse complement strand
GGAGAATCCTGGCTGCCTTTCGGGTCCGGCGCCGACTTCGCAATGCAGACGACGTGCTCGCCGGCCACGGCCCCATCGCCCGGCGCGAAACTGAGCAACGTAAAACGCCCTTCCGCATCGGTCTCGCCCGACGCCGATCGGTTCCCCTGCGGCGTGAACGTCACGTGAGCGCCCTGGACAGGCTTTCCGCGGTACGTTACGGTGCCCGTCACCTGAATCGTCTTTGGCCGACCGTCTCCGCAGCCCGGCAGCGCGAGCAAACACACACCGGCGAGCAAGGCCGCGCTGCCAAACAGTGGTGTCGAACATGGAATGATCTGTGGAAGTCGCATCGCGGTCAAAAATCTCCGGCCGGGTAACCGTCGCGGCGGTCGCCGAGTTTCTGGTAGGTCATATAGTCGATGTTCTCGCTCAGGAAGTGCGTCGACCCGTCGCAGAAGACGAAATGGCAGCCGCCGGGATGTGCCGAGCGAAACCCCTGTTCGTAGCCCCATTTGTAAAAGCTCGTCGCGCTGGCCGTGTCGCAATGTGCGGCGTCGTAGCCGGGCTCGTTTGGGCAGGTCGGATAGTTGATTGGCGCGGACGTGGCGTTCCAAAGGGCATTGACGTGCATCCAGCCGGATCGTGCATGCCACGAACACGCAGGCCGCATCTCGCCCAGGGCAATGGTGCTGCTCGTTCCGTCGGTAATCTCGTGGATCGCGGCGCCCCAGGCCAAGTGGCTGAACACGCCCGAGATGTCTCGCGCGGACATCGAGTCGCCGTGGTGAGCCGCTCCCGTGCCAAACACATTACCCAAAACGCCGCCGAAATTCTGGCTTCCCATGCTCGCGGCGTAGTTCGACGTTGCGCGGTTCTGGCCCTCGGTCGACCATGGCGCCATCGGAGCGCCCGACATGGAAAACGGATTCCCGCCTTCCCAGTATTGCGTTGGAGCGTCGCTCGGACAAATCAGCACCGGCAGCCAGGTCTCGTGGACTTTGGTCGTCGTGCCGAGAAAAACGCTGTTGTAGTCGGTGTTCGTCGTGAAGTCGCACACGTCGTAGAGGTTCTGGAACTCTAGATACGGGAGCAAGCCGACGACGAAACTGCCGTGATTGCCGTTCGACGGCGCCGTCGAATAGTCGGAGGCGGTGAAGTGCGCCGCACCCAAGGGAAACCGGCCCCACACGTCATGGTAGCTATGCAGGGCCAGGCCAAGCTGTTTGAGATTATTGCCGCACTGCATTCCGCGGGCCGCCTCGCGTGCCGCCTGAACCGCCGGCAACAGCAGCGCGATCAAGATGCCGATGATCGTAATGACGACCAAAAGTTCCACGAGCGTAAAACCGCGGCATCGACCAGATCGAGTTGATATCATCATGCGTTGCATGGAGATACCCGAATCCTTACATACAAGGTATCATGGTTTCGAACAAAACGCCAGGAGTAGGGTGGGTCGAGCGTAGCGAGCCCCACCACTCCGAATCCGACTATCTTGGATGGGGCTCGCCAGCCAACGTGACACGTCGGCGCCCGTCAACCCACCCTCCAACGTCCGCCTCAGACGCTACCTGCGCTTCCGCCATGCGTAGGCCATGATGCCAACGAGTCCGGACAACAACATACAAATGCCCATCGGTTCGGGTACTGCGACATAGGACAGGTCGGTGCTCGGATCGAAGGCATAGCCATAGCCATAGGCATGAACGCGAACCTGATCGGCCGCGCCCGAGAGCAGGTCGCCGAAACCATTGGTGCTGTTTCCGGCCGTGCCAATCGTGAACTGGTTGGCGACGGGCGATGCAAGAATCGTGCCGGCTTTCATGGCCGTGGCCGTCCGGCTGTTGATGTAGACCGACGCCGTGCCGTCGCCGACGGACACCGCGGCGTAGAACCACTCGCCCGGAGTAGGCGTGAACCCGGAATCCAACAGACCGAATCCCCCGCCGCCGCCAATTCCTTGGACGTGACCGCCGATCAGGTATAAACCGACTCCGTTGTTGTAGCTGTCTCCATTATAGGCGAGCGCTTGATTTTGACTCAAGTTGCTGTCAACCTTGAACCAGCCTTCGATCGCTTGGTCGTAGGCCTGAGCCGGCGAAGCGCCAAGGTAATAGCCCGTGCCGCCGAGTTGCATGGCCAGCGTGTTGCCGGCGGCAGCCGCGGAAGCGGCAACGGACGATGTATACACGGGACCGGTTCCGGACAGAATGACCTTCGCCAGATCGGCGCCCGCGGTAACGCCGTTGTTGACGGTCGCCGCGGCGCCGGCCAATCCATTGGCGGCTCCCGCGTCGGATTCACCCAACCGGTAGTCGCCGCCGATGACGGTTGCCGCGTGAATTGCCGAGGTGCAGACGCACAATACGACTGCCGCCACAGCGACCATTTCGCAGAAACGTTTCATAGCACAAACCCTTTTTGAAAAGAAAGATTCAGATGATTTTGCCCATGGACCGCCCACGGGCACATCCGCCCCACAATGTCCTAACGCGACTTGACGGAAGAGTTGTATGTGATTCTCATTTCCTCCTTCGGGCCATGCCCATCACGAGCCATAACAAAAAATCCGACCATGCCGACCAGAGTCGGCGATTGCCCCGAAGGCCTCAGCGTCCTTTGGGGTTGTCCTTTTCCTGTTTTTCACTGAAGAGAAGCATCTCCGGCGTGAATGCGCCCCGGAGCAACGAAAGACGCACTTCGTCGATTTGGCCGTCGAAACACTCCGCTCGCAACATGTTGCCGCCGATCATGAAGATCGGTTCGGGCGGAATCGGAGCGCCCTCAAGCGTCCCGCCAGCCGGCCGGCCGTCAATCCAAAGTTGTGATTTTCCACGGTCGCACACCAGGGCCAAATGGGTCCATTGGTTCGGCTCACACGGAACGCCGGAGTCGCGATAAGCCGCGCCCAAATCCTTTGAACCGCCAAAGAGCAGTGCCCATTGTCCGTTGTGTACCATGATGCCGTATCCGTTCTGCGCGGTATCGCCGAAGTAGACGACGACCTCGTTCTCTTGCGACGGCTTATCGAAGCGGGCCCATGCTTCGAGCACGAAATTGTTGGCCGGGATGTACGAGAACCATTGAGAATTGAGCAAAAAGTCTTGGTTGGCCGCGCGGAAGTCCATCGCCAACGTACTTCTGGGAGCCGCCACGTCGGCCGTGTACGTCGGCGAGCCCGACTTCTCCAAATGATGGCGGCGACACCCATCGATCGATTGCTGCGCGATCGGTTTGTCGGGCGCTGCGTCAGGATCGTCTTCCCCGAGCCGGAAGTTCGCAACCAACTGGATGGACGGCGACTTGTGGCGATTGCGCAACTCACGCACGAAGCCTCCGGGATCGACGCTGTTGCGGCGTATTTCGTTCCGGTCAATTCGTATCGACTCGTTTTGCGTCAGTCGGATCACTTCGCCCTTCGACCGACCGTCGACGTCGGTCGCTTGCCATTCGACAACTCCCTCGAAAACGTGCGACGAGGTGTTGCCATCGCGGTCAACCTCGACGCCGAATTCGGTCCCGAGGTCGGTAACAATGGCCGTGGGAGTCCTAATAGTGAATAGTGGATGGTGGATAGTGGATAGTGAGGGAGAAGGATGAATGGTGAATGATGAATGATGAATGTCGGACGTCCTCTGTTTTTCACTGGCCACCGGCCACTGACCGCTGGCCACTTTTGTAGCGGGACTAGGGGCTCGGGGCTCGGGGCTAGACTCCGGTCCCCTCTCCCTTCGGGAGAGGGCTGTCCTGGGGTGGGAGTGTTCTTCAGATCGAGGTTCGCTGGCCACTCCCTCGTCCCTCGCCTCCTGCCTCGCGCCCCCTGTTTCCACCCGCGCCGTCAGCTTTCCGATCCGCAGGAATCCGCCGTCGGCCGAACTGA
>JAEWUR010000652.1 GCA_023397045.1 Planctomycetota bacterium | reverse complement strand
GTGCGCAACGCCTTCGATGCGATGCGCGAGGTGTCGTCGGATCGGCGTCGGCTGATGCTTCGGACGAGCGCCCCGAATGAGCGGTGCGTCCAGGTCGATGTGTGCGACGCGGGCGAAGGAATTCCGGCATCGCAGAAGGATCAGGTCTTCGACCGTTTTTTCACTACGAAGTCCGACGGGATGGGAATGGGGTTGGCGATCAGCCGCTCGATCATCACGAATCACGGCGGGAAGCTCTGGTTCGTCGCCAATCCGGATTGTGGTTGCACGTTTTCATTCACTCTGCCGATCTATGTTGGGGAGCATAGCCGTGGACGATGATTCCACTGTCTTTATCATTGACGACGATCCGGCCGTGAGGCAGGCGCTTGCGGTATTGGTGCGCTCGATGCACCTTCACGCGGAGGCCTTTGAATCGGCCCAGCATTTTCTGGACGCCTTCGACGCGACGCGTCCGGGCTGCCTTCTGTTGGACGTCCGTATGCCCGGCATCAGCGGCCTGGAACTGCTCGAACACCTGAGTCGGTCGGACGTGCATCTGCCGTCGATCGTGATGTCGGCCTATGGCGACGTTCCGATGGTCGTTCGCGCGATGAAGGCCGGGGCGCTGAATTTCCTCGAAAAGCCATGCCGCGACCAGCAACTCTGGGAAGCGATCCAAGAGGGGCTCAAGTGGGACGCCATCCATCGTCAACATGTCGCGTTGAAAGCCCGGATGCAGCGGCGACTCGATCACCTGACCTCGGGCGAGCACGACGTCTTGCGGCTGCTCGTCGAGGGGAAATCGAACAAGACGATCGCCACGGAATTGGACTTGAGTGTGCGAACGATCGAGGTCCGCCGGGCCAAGATCATGAAGAAGATGAAGGCCGATTCCTTGGCCGAGCTGATCCGGTTGACGCTCACGGCAGACCCCCAGTACGGTAGAAATGCATCACCCGTAAGTGCTGCTCCGTGAAATTGTTTTGACGACCCCTTGAACGTGTGGTATATCTTTTCAGGGCAACGCGTCCAACGCAATTGGACGCCGATGGGCAAGATCGTCAAAGTCAGAACCGCGAAATACGATGGAACAGATGCACGTTGCCGCCAGCCCCGATCCGTTGCGGGGGCACATTCTTCTGGTCGAAGATGATCGCGATCACCAACCCCTGCTGACGTTGATGCTTCGGAAGTCCGGAGCCAATGTGTCGCTGGCCGAAAACGGTCAGGCCGCCATCGACATGGCCGATGCCGCTCGGCAGTCCGGGTCTCCGTTCGACCTGATCGTCATGGACATCCAGATGCCGGTGCTCGACGGTCTGTCGGCGACGCGCGAACTTCGCAGCCAGGGGTTCACCAACCCGATCATCGCGCTGTCCGCTCGCATTCTATCGTCCGACCGTCACTGCTGCATCGAGGCCGGCTGCAACGACTTGATCAGCAAGCCGATCACGCGTCCCGATCTCGTTCGGAGGTTGCAGCCGCACCTGACCGAGGCCGCCGAGGCTACAGCGAGTTGAGCTTCGTGAAGCTGATCTGCGACGTCAACGGGAAGACGCCGTAGATGCCTCGCGTGAAGACGAGATCGATAAAATCGTCGGCGATCAGGATCTTGCTCTTCGGCACGATCACGATATCGGAGTCGTCGATCCAGATTTCGCCCGGCGGACACGGCTGATTTCCGAACAGCGCGGCTTCGAGATTGATGGCGGTCGCCAAGAGGCGCCAATCGTCGCCGCGCCGGAAGACGACGATTTGCCGCAGATTCGCGCCCACGCGCCAACTGCCCGCCATGCTGATCGCCTGGATTGCCGTGGTCGGGCCGGTCAGTTCGAATCGGCCCGGATTATTG
Organism: Planctomycetota bacterium; assembly: GCA_023397045.1. Taxonomy (GTDB): domain Bacteria; phylum Planctomycetota; class Planctomycetia; order Pirellulales; family Thermoguttaceae; genus JAEWUR01. Next base: position 2,451 of record JAEWUR010000652.1, on the reverse strand, counting down.
ACCTCGCCCACGACGAAGACATAGCGCGGGGCCCGTTCGGCCAGGATCGGGATGATTTGGATTCCCTCGACCACTTGGCGATACCGCTCGTTCAGTTCTTCCTGCAACTCGGGCAGCGTCAAGCCTTGGGCCGGCACGGTGCCGATGGCCGGAAGCGACACGGTGCCCTCCGGCGTGATCCGCACGAATTGGCTTTGGCCGCCGATGCCCGCCCGGCGGTCGATCACCGCTCGCAGGTCTTCCAATTTCGTGTTGACCTTGAGCGGCGTGACCGTGATGGCCGGGATTTTGTAATATTTCTTATAGAGCTTCTCCAACGAATCGCGGAGTTGCGTGACCGTAAGGCCCGTGGCGTGGACTTGGCCCAACAATCGCAGCGTGATCGTGCCGTCCGGCTGGATCAGCAGGTTGCGGTTGATGTCGGGATCGGTGAACGATTCCACCTGGATCTCGTCGCCGACGTTCAGCCGATAGGGGTTCGGCGTTTCGTCGCGCGTCAAGCGATAGGTCATGTCGAGGCGGTCGTCGACGCGGAGCCGATATTCCGGCACATGCGCAAGCCGGGCGTGCCCGACGTATTCGCCCTGGGCATAGGCCTGCCAATCGATCGCCCGCAACGTTTCCCAGCCGCGCCGAGAACAACAGCCCGAGGCGCAATCGATGCCCCGGATGTCATACGGCGCGGCCGGACCCAACGCCTGGCACAGGAGGATGGAGTCGTTACGGCTTTTCGTTGCAGGTTGCCGCGCCGTCGAGATGGGTTGAGCCGTCAAAACGTGTCGCTCCTCCGGGGTCATCGAGGCATCGCGCGCCGCGCTGATGTCGGCATGGCGAAGACTCGCCGGGGTGGCCACGCCCAGTGGAGCGACCTCCTCCGTTTCCCTTGCTGCGAGCCAGGAAACCACGATCAACGCCGCCGCCATCGACAGGGCGATACGCCCAACCGGAATACGACGTTCGGCGGAAGCTCGCGGCCGGAAAACGTGAGATAGTACGGATCGAATCATGGTCATCGGTGGTTATCGTTGATACGTTCGGGCACCCCATCGCATCCGCTCGGCGGACGTCGGAGGGGCGGGCGACGGGCGATCGGTCGTTCTTGCAGGAACCGCCTGCGGTTGGGCCGCTGCAACATTCGTCGCGGGCGCTTCGACTCGGCCCGGTACTGGGCCGGGCGTCATCAGCGGGTTCGTCGAACTTCGAGCGAACGCCTCCGGGTCGAGCCATTGCACCGCGCCATTGCCCGACGTCCGAACGTTTTGTTGCTTCGCAAGCTCCTGCCGATGCAGCAACTCCGCCTGCGCGGCGGCCTGTTGGGCCAATGCCGGTTGGCCGATCTGTCCATAGACCACGCTCAAGTTTCGCCAGCCGGTCGATTGCGGAAACCGAGCCAGGCTGCGCTCGAATAGCGGTCGGGCTTCTTGGAACCGGCCGCATTGCGCTAGCAAAACGCCGAGGTCGTTCGCGGCCATCGGGTTTTCGGGAAACGCCAGCAACGACGCTTGGTAGAAGACCACGGCCTTCGACTCGGGCGCGACGATCGACGCGTCTTTTTTGCGAGCGATCGCGGCATGGAGCTTACCCAACGCATGCAAGGCCATCGAGCCCGCCACCTCGCGGCCGGCCGCGACGGCGAATTGCTCCTGGGCGAACGTCAAATAACACCGCAGCGCCGCGAGCGAAGTGACTCCCTCGACACTGTCCTTCAAAACCGGCGTGTCATGCGTCGCGACGATGTTGGAAAGGTCGGTCGTCCCCCATCGCGCGTTGTCCGGCAAGAAATCTTCCGCCTCTTTCGTCGCCTGCAACGCGGCGGCCAGCGCGCGTGAGTGAATGTTGTTCTTCTGCTCGGCATCGAGGCCCTCGGCCACCAGCCGCAACGCGCCGACGAACTCCGCGCGCGCTGCAAAGTAGGCCCCGCGTTGCGCTAACTCATATCCGTGCCGGGTTCGCTTGTCGGCTTCCCGGGCGACTTCCTCCAACTGATCCGAACGGTCGGCGATTGGGGCCGCCCACGGCAACGGCGACGCCTGCGAGTCGGCCGGTTCTTCATTTTCGTAGGCCGACGCGGTCGCCCGAGAAGTCGGGAGTTTTGAGAGTGGCTGAGCGGCCGGGTTGTCGAGGTAATGCGGAATCTGGTCGGGAGATTGTGCATCGGACGGCGTGATTTCGGCCGCCGAAACGGCGCGAACGTGCCCACGCAGCCCGCCGACGAATGTGACGGCGAGCAGCGACAGGAGGCCTACCCAAAAAACCTGCGTAATCCGATCCATCGTTGTATTTCGATTAAGTCCGTTAATCGTCAGACTCACCCTCCTGCCTACCCTGGCGGCACGTGCTCATTTTGACCGATCGGCCGGTTATTCCAACGGCGCTAAGCAAAAACCGTCGGTAAGGGTTATACCGGCACGATCGAGCCCGAACAGCCGTCATAAACGTTCCCGTCGATAC
>JAEWUR010000641.1 GCA_023397045.1 Planctomycetota bacterium | reverse complement strand
CGATGTTGTGCGGCAGGGATATGATGCGATTGATTTCCAGGCGGGGCGTCCAAAAACGCGTCCTCCAGTTTCACCGCGGTGAACGGCGTCGCCGTAAGCCGGCGATGAGCCAATTCCTCGTCGGCCGTCGCGACCGAGGCAAAGGCGAAGGAAAAAAGCCATGCAGAAACGGCGGGAAGGAATCGTATCGTGTCATTTTTCATTGCATGGGTCCTTTGACTAGATTTCGAAGGCCGGAGTCAAGAATCTGCGAAAAAACTTACGATCCCAGGGGGACAACAGTATAGCGAATACCTCAACATCGATGCAACCATCAATACTTTGGTGTCTACACGGCCCCCAAACCATGAGGAAGAAGAAGTCGAGCCGAGACGACCTCGCGGCTTCGTGCCATTTGCGTGCTGCGCGGCTAATGGATGTTGCGTGGTCGAGAAACCAGGCAAACTCGGCAGAAAAAGCTGTTTTTGCCGACAAAATGCCCACCATTGGCAATGTCCGAATCAAAGGCCGACTTCCAGGCGAATCGTTTCCTGGGCTTCCGTGGGAAAAGTCAGACGTTCGCCGTCAATTGTCTCTGCCGTCTTTCCATTACGAATCACTTGAACGCTTCGGCCGGGCCAAGGATTCACGATCGTGCAGGAACGCCCCCGTTCGCTGGTGATGAGTATGTCACCGATTCTCCTGTCGCGCAGCATGGCGGAAATCAAGAACGCTCCGCTCGCTCGAAGCGTGCCAAATCTGGCATTCTGGTTCGTCGGCCAACAGGGAAACAACCGAATCACGCCCTCGTGACTCTGCATCAACATCTCTTGGATGCCCATATCCAGGGCAAGGTCCATCACCATACGAACCAGAGCCAGCGAAATCAGCGGATTCATGCGGATGTGCGGCAAAAGAAGATTGCGAACAGAATTCCCGGTAACGGCGAGGGGGTATTTCACAAACGGATCTCCGCCATTGCATGTCTACATCGAATCTGTTTGATTCAGGCGTAACCGTCAACGTCAGTCCGCTGGTAGCCGCATCTTGGTTGACCAGCAACCACCCCGAGCTTCTGATCGATGAGGCTTGATTGCCCCCCGTGTCATTTTGTTGAACTTCGTCGATTCGCCAACGTTCGCAGGATCATGTCGAGTATCATGTCCAAATTCCTGCCGACGTCTTCCGCAAGAAATCGGAGGACGAGGAAGCCGTTTTCCTGTAAGAGTTGATCCTTACGCCGGTCGCGACGGTAGGCTTCAACATTGGCCAAATGTTGTGAGCCGTCGAGTTCGATTGCGATGCGCGCATCGGTGCATAGCAGATCGACTTCCATCTTGCCCCAGCCGTCAAAAGGAATGGACAAATTGCCGTTGAGCTGAAACTTGCCTGCCGTTTCCGGCAGTGTTTCCAGCCGGCGATACAAAAAGGCCTCGGTGGCGCTGCGTGCCCGATTGACGCCTTCGGAATCGGGAGAAACCGTGCGGGCCACGTGGACAAATAGATTCGCTAATGGTTTGTCGACACCATCTCGGATGAGCCGCCGCACACTGGCCGTATAGTCCTGTTTCCATTGGGGATCGACCGGAAGGGGCACATCAGCAGGCCAACCCGGGACGGCACTGGCCGGCAACAGAATCTTGTAGCCAACCGCTTCATAACCTCGGCAACGGCGGTCGAACATTCGGGCCAGCATGGGGACGTTCAAATCAGCATAATCGTAGACGCGAACTTCTCGTTTGCGGTCGTGCAATCGATGCAACCGGCCGACGTATTGGGCGATTGTGCCTCGCCACGAGACCGGCAGCGTCAAGAAGAGGGTATCCAAACGAGCATCATCAAATCCCTCGCCGACATATCGGCCGGTCGCCAGCAATACGCGATCTTGCTCCTGGGCAATAGAAGCCATTTGATCCATGACCTTTCGAATGGCTTTCTTTCCCATGCCGCCACGAAGCACAACAAGGTGACGGACGTTCGGCAACAACATGTCGGCCAGGCAGTCAAGATGCTCGTTGCGTTCCGTCAATACTAGCGGCGAACGACCTTCGCGAACAGCCTGCATTACATCATCACCGATGAGACGGTTGCGAACGTCGTCAGCGATGAGTTCCGTATAGAGATTGTGGAATTGGATGCGAGCATCCGCGTCGGCTGCTCCTATCGGCCGGAAGGATGTTGGGCGAACATTTACGGTGTGCTCAAAGGGCCGAGCGGCCGCCTGCGCCTTTGCATCGACAATGTGGCGCACAGGCCCGCACTGCATGAAGATGATCGGATGATGGCCGTCCTTGCGCCGCACGGTGGCGGAGAGTCCCGTTACGTATTTGGCTTCTGCTCGGCGAACCACTTGCTCAAAGCTCTGGGCAGACAGATGGTGGCATTCGTCCACAATCAAGTGGCCGTACTCGGCCACTCGATCATCGACAATACCCTTATGCACAAGACTTTGAATGATGGCCACGTCAAGCAAGCCGGTCAATTTCTTCTGCCCGCCGCCTATTTTGCCAATGTTCTTGGGCGACATTCCGAGAAACGTTGACAGCCGTTCAACCCATTGCTCCAACAACTGACGCCGATGTACGATAACCAGCGTGTTTATGGCACGTTGTGCAATAAGCCACGAAGCGACCACGGTTTTTCCAAAGGCGGTGGTGGCGGACAACACTCCTATGTCGTGAGCCAGCATCGCTTGGGCAGCGGTCTCTTGTTCGGGCCGTAACTCGCCGCAAAATGTTGCATCGAATTGTATGCCTGAGTGTCGCTCATCCCGCACCGTCATGCCGATACGCAATTCGTTCAGCAGCGATTGCACATCCTCGAAGCACCCTCGCGGCAAGGCAATGTGATGGGCATAGTCTTCCGCGCATCCGATGATGCGAGGCTTGCCATAGGTCGGCAGACGCATCGCCTGTGCTTTGTAGAACTCGGGATTCTGGAACGCGGCAAGCCGAATTAGCTGATTGCGAAGGCCAGGAGGCAACGCATCCTTGGCGATATAATTCTGATCGCCCTGGATCAATTCTAGACTTTCTGGGAGCGGGCCAACAATAGGACGCTCTTTCCGAAGACGTGACGGGGGAATCGTCCAAGGCGTTGTATCGTCGTCATCCGCCAAATCGAGGCGCACCCCGACCACGCGCCCTCTGTTCTCGGCGTTGCGGACAATCTCATCGACAACCGCTCGCTTGATTTTTGGGATTTGCGACAAAAACGTCCACTGGTCAGAGTGTGGCACTCCATTTTCATCAAGAAAGACGCTGTTGCCAAGCTCGCGAGGTTGTTTTTGCAGTGGCAACGCGATCAAGTTGCCGAAACCACCTTGCGGCAAGGTGTCTTGGTTGGGAAAAAAGCGGTCGTATGAATCCAGCCCGAGATCCGGCCGATGTTCCATCGTCTCCGTGAGGATGTGCGATCCCAATTTGCGCGCCAACGCGGCGGGAATTGCCTCCTCGAAGAACAGCCAAATGTGTCCACCGTTGCCCGAACGAGATCGCTCCATTGCCGCCGGCAGGTCCATCCGCTCGCACGTAGCACGAACGGCCTGTGCATCAATCAGCCAATCCTTCTTGTCGAGATCCATGGCCAAGAACAAACAGGTCTCGTCAAGCAGCATTGGATAAACGCCCATCACGAAATCGCGTCCGTTGTCGTCCTGCCCGCAGAGATGCCAATGAATCACATCATCCGAGACAGAAAGAAACCGACGATTCGGACATGCAGCACATTTGACCTTGGGTTTCTCGCAAATGCCTCGCGCCCATTCGTTGGCGCAGGCCGGCTGATAGCCCGACTTGCCTGTCTTGCGGCTTTCAAATCGCCGGGGATAGACGTCCTCGCGTCCGCGGAAGAGCGAGCGAAACAGCGTGATCTTGGGTAAACGTCCCGCGGAACACGTAGGCGTGAGAGGTGATAGGCGAAGGATGCGGAGGAACGTGGCGAGCCGGTCAGGCGGGATGCCAGCGGTGGGGAAGTAGGGCGAGAAGGTCTTCTTCGCGG
>JAEWUR010000637.1 GCA_023397045.1 Planctomycetota bacterium | reverse complement strand
CAAAACGGTTGTCTGTATCCGTCGAAAAACCTCACACTACACAGCCCAAAAAAACGCTCGGGCTCTTTGGCGGCCGGCCGCCTTTCGTATCTCCCCTCGCCCGCTTGCGGGAGAGGGGCAGGGGGTGAGGGCAGTTCGTATTCCCAAAACGGTTGTCTGTATCCGTCGAAAAACCTCACACTACACAGCCCAAAAAAACGCTCGGGCTCTTTGGCGGCCGACAGCACATCGAACATTTTCCTTTCCATCCTTTTGGCACGCCGCTTGCACCTCCACTCTTTCGAACTCGGCCGGATGTCCCGGCGAGAGTTCGCCCGACGGAGAAACGTGCTTTTCGGTGTTCTGCGGCGCTTCTCCGGGGCTTTCGGCTCCTTGAAATGTGGAAAGTGACGGAAAAGCCGATGGATGCGGCACTCCAAGGATGGAACGGCACTGCAAGAATGTTTCGATGAGAGCCGAAACGAGTGTGCAAAAGTTGCAGAGCGCCCAAAGGACGAAGGAGTTAAGGATCATGAAACGACTATTCACAATGGCGGCGATTTTGGCGATCTTCGGTTGCGGCACGTTGGTCGCATGGGCCGAGGAACCCGCGGCTACGGCGAACAACGCGGCGGCCGTCACGGCCAAGGCCGAGACACTGACACCCGCCCAACTTCGGGTGAAGATGCATCGGACGCTGGCCGACCTGATCGAAGCCCAGAACGCTGAAAACCCAGACCAAGCCCAGATCGAAAAGCTCACCAAAGAGCTTGACCAAGTGCGAGCGGATATCGCCGCCACCGGCCCGGCGTTTGGACGAGGGCCCGGCATGGGCAATGGTCGTGGCGCCGGCTACGGACGCGGCCAAGGTTACGGACGTGGCCCCGGCTGGGGTCCAGGACCGTGCTGGAACGGCACCGGACGCGGCCCAGGCTATGGGCGCGGCGCCGGCTACGGATTCGTCGACCGGAACAACAACGGCGTATGCGACTTTCGCGAAGCGCCGGTTGCCCAGTAGTGACGTAAGATTGTAACGGGAAATAGGGTGGGATCTGCGCCATGCAATCCCACCCTGTTTTTTCACGCCTTGCGGTTTTGCATCGATCCCGATTGTGCAACAATAGCCCCATGCAAGATACACCGTCCATTCGCTGGCATCGATGGACCACGCCCGCCGCGTTGGCGCTGGCATGGCTCGTGTTGGCGCTTTGGCAGTACCAGGAGTATCGCGCCGAATGCGATGCGGCCCGCGAAACGTCGCGACGCCAAGCCGAGTCGGTCATGAACGCACTGGTCGGCGGCATCCAATCGCACCGCCGGCTCGGGCGATTCATGGAGGACCAACTCCAAGGCGCGCTCGATGAACTGGCCACGTCGCAAGACATCCTGGCCGTCGAGGTCGCCTCGGCCGACCGAAGCATCGTACTCAAGGCCGGCCACACCGACTTGCTCGATCAACTCGGTCCGCTCGAACCCGGCTCGCACTGGAACGACGCCGGGTATTGCTACGTCACCGCGTTTCAGCTTGCTGCCGAGCCGCCGAACACCGGCGGCATGGGGATGGGCATGGGGCCCGGTCGCGGCGGAGGCTGGGGTCGCGGCGGCGGTCGTGCCATGCCGCCTATGGATCAAGGTCCGCTCGCAGCCGGAAGCCGTTTCCTGGCCGCAATCATCCTCGATCGAACGGCCACCGATCGGCAGATCGAACACTATGCCTGGCTGCGGATCTTCGTCACCGTCGCCGGCGGATTGGTCATCGTGAGCATCGGGCTGGCTTGGCGCTCCGCCATCCGTCTGGCCGACGCGCGAAGCCGAGCTCGCCTGTTGGAAATCGAAGCCCGAAACCTTCGCGACCTCGGCCAAGCCGCGGCGGGCCTCGCCCACGAAACGCGAAATCCGCTCGGTCTGATTCGCGGCTGGACCCAACGCTGGATGCAAACGCTCGGCGACAATCCCACGCAACGCGAACAGGCCGTCACCGTGATCGAGGAATGCGATCGCGTCACCGCTCGGATCAACCAGTTTTTGGCGTTCGCACGGCCGTGCGAGCCGAAGTCAACGCCGGTCGATCCGGCCGAGGTGGTCGACGAGTTGGCCGTGTTGCTCGAACCCGATCTGAACGCCAAACAACTGACCGTCGACCAAAAAATACCCAAAAATTCCGCCACGATTCGCGCCGATCGCGAGATGTTTCGCCAAGCGCTGTTCAATCTGCTGCAAAACGCGATCGAGTTCTCACCGACCGGGGGGACGGTTGAAATCGGGATCGACTCTCGGCAAGATGGCATCATGCGAATGACGCTCGCCGATCGTGGACCCGGCGTGCCGGCCGAGGAGGTCGACTTGTTGTTCACGCCCTATCACACGACCCGGTCGGCCGGAACCGGCCTGGGACTGGCCATCGTGCGGCGGATCGCCTCGGCCCACGGTTGGACGGCCGGCTACACCCCGCGGCCCGGCGGCGGATCGATTTTCTGGCTGGATGGAATCCATGGCTGAACAACCGCACACGATCTTGATCGTCGACGACGACCCGGCCCAACGGCGGCTGCTGGGCGATTATCTCGACTCACTCGGCTTCCGCCCGACCGAGGCCGATTCGGCCGAAGCGGCGATCGAGACGATTGGCCGCCAGCCGCCCGACATGGTTCTGCTCGATGTCCGTCTTCCGGGCATGAACGGCATCCAGGCCCTGGCCGAAATCCGCAAAACCAACGCCAACCTGCCCGTCGTGCTAATCACCGCCCACGGCGATCTGCGTCAGGCGGTCGAAGCCATCAAAGGCGGGGCCGACGACTACCTGCTGAAACCGCTGGACCTCGACGAACTGCGTTCCGTCGTTGTCGACACGCTCGGCACGCACGCCGAGACGACCGCAACCGCACGTTCGACGCCCGAATTGCCGCCGGGAATCGTATGCGACAGCGCCGCGATGCGTCGCATCGTCGAAACCGTTGCGGTCGTCGCGCCGTCGAACGCGCCGGCGTTGATCCTTGGTCCCAGCGGCGCCGGCAAGGAAGTAATCGCCCAGTTGATCCATCGTTGGAGCAGCCGCGCCAAGGGGCCGATGATCGCGGCTAACTGCGCCGGACTGCCCGAGACGCTCATCGAGAGCGAATTGTTCGGACATACCAAAGGCGCCTTCACCGGCGCCGACGCCGCCCGGCAGGGTTTCTTTCGCGCGGCCGACGGCGGCACCCTCTTCCTCGACGAAATCGGCGAGTTGCCGCTGCATTTACAGCCGAAGCTGCTTCGGGCGATCGAGTCCGGACAGATTACGCCGGTCGGAAGCGAGTCGGCCATCGACGTCGACGTGCGACTGATCGCCGCGACGAACCGCGATCTGGCCGAGGCCGTCGCAAAAGGCACCTTCCGCGATGACCTGTACTACCGGATCAACGTCGTCGAAATCAGCGTGCCGCCCTTGGCCGACCGAAAGGACGATCTCCTGCCGCTCGTTGCAAAGTTCGCGACCGAGTTCGCCGGCGGACCGGTCCGACTGTCGCCGCAGGCCTCCCAAAGTCTGTTGGCCTACTCGTGGCCCGGCAACGTTCGGGAATTGCGCAACGCCGTACAACGGGCGTGCCTGTTGTGC
>JAEWUR010000628.1 GCA_023397045.1 Planctomycetota bacterium | reverse complement strand
TGAAGATCACGCAGTCGGGCGATTACCTGAACTCGGGGCACGTTGCGCTTCAACTCGATCTTTCCGAATCGGCGAGATTTCCACTCGAACTCCGAATCCCGAGTTGGTGCGGCGACGACGTGTCGGTCAAGATCAACGGGCAGACCTGGGACGGCGCGATTTCGCCCGGGGATTTTCTCACGATCGATCGGCAATGGGAGACAGGTGATGAGGTGACGCTCGACATGCCGATGACGTGGCGGTTTGTCTTGGGTCGCGGCCTCCAGGAAGGGCTCGCCGCCGTGATGCGAGGCCCGATGGTCTATTGTCTCGACCCCTCGCAGAACGAAATGCTGGCCAGTCTCGATGTCGCGTCGCTGAAGTCGCTGGTTATCGATCCGCACTCGATCATCGACTTGCCCGGCGGCGATCCGTTGGGCGGGATGGCCGGCCAAGTGAGCGCCACGGGATTCGGCAACACGTACCTGCTTAAACTAACGCAATTCCCCAATCCACAAGGTCAGTGCGTCTACTTCCACCTCAGCGACATGAGCGTGGCCGTGCCCGACGAACTGATCGGCATCTTTGAAGCTCCGGAGCCTGGGGCCGGCAGCATGCTAATCGGCGGTCTTTTTTTCTCGGCCATCGTGCTATTCAAAGGCCGAAAACGGAGTTAGTCTATGCGACATACCTACAACGCAACGACCGGCAGTCGACGTGGCTTCACGTTGGTTGAGCTACTCGTGGTAATAACGATTATCGGCATTTTGATCGCACTGCTGTTGCCGGCGGTGCAGGCGGCGCGCGAGGCGGCCCGAAAAATGCAATGCGCCAACAACCTGAAGCAAATTGGGCTTGGCATGCACAACTTCGCGTCTGCCCACGGAGCCTTTCCGGCTGGCATCCTTACCCGTTCGCTCGAATGGCCTTATTTCCTTCACCAGTTGTACCCGTACTTGGAACAGGAAGCATGTTACACGGCCATCGATGGTCCGAACTTCCGACTTGTGACGCCCTGGTCGGTGTCGGCTGCCGGTTGGGACAAATGGGCGCCGATGAACCAAGTATCGGTTGGCGGCTTGCTTTGCCCCGACGACGAAATGGGGACGCCATACACATGTTCGCCACGGATTTGCGCATTGCAAAGAGCAATTATCTCGGTTTCTTTTCCGGGTTGCACGACGAGGATGGGCTCTATCCGGCGCCGGACGCGGCTGGGAACCCACCGGGGCTCAGTGCCCAGGAGAAACTCGACCTCCAGCAGCGTCGCGCGGCCTTTCGATGCGGCGAGGAGACGGCCTTCCGCGATATCACCGACGGAACGAGCAACACGATGGCCGTCGGCGAATACCTGAAGGGGGTCGACGAGGAAGATATTCGCGGGACGTTCTATTCCAACCGGTCCGGGCTCCAGATGCTTTTCGTCAAAACCGGTCCGAATTCGGTTGTTCCCGACAGTCTCTATTCCGGATTTTGCACGGCCGAATACAATCAACCGAGCATGAATCTGCCATGCGACGGGCTCGGTGCGGTTCGGGGGTACGCCACCTCGCGCAGTCGGCATCCGGGCGGCGTCAACGTGGTCTACTGCGACGGCAGCACCCATTTCATCCCGGACACCGTCTCGCTCGACGTCTGGCAGGCCCTAGGTTGGATCAACGACGGCAAGACCGTCACAGCCGATTTTTAACGAAGCTGAGGTACCTTTTGATGGCCCACTCGCATTTTCCGCAAAGACTTATGCCGTTTCTGCTGATCGTTCCCGCGATTCTGATCGGATGCAATGGCGACACGTCAAATCGCGGCGCGATCCGTGGTGCCGTTAATCTGGACGGACAGCCCGTCGAACTGGGAATGATCGCGTTTCTACCGATCGAGGGCACGGTCGGCGTAGCAACTGCGGCGGAGATCAAGGACGGACAATATAGTCTGCCGGCTGCCAAAGGGCCCGGCATCGGCCGGAATCGCGTCGAGATCCGCGTTGCGAGGAAGACCGGGAAAATGATCCCGAAAGGTCTTAGCAGCACCGGCAAAATGGTCGAAGAACAGGTCGAGGCCGCCGCGCCACGCTTCAATGCGCAATCCACGCTCACCGTCGACGTCAAATCGGGCGAGAACACGGCCGATTTCGACGTCGCCTCGAAGTAGTTTCTATTACGATAAGCACGTAGGGTCCGCCTCGCGGACCATGACAAATCGAAAACAACGCAATGGTCCGCAAGGCGGACCCTACCCAGATGGACCGCAGGCATTTCTTGACGACCGTTACGCGAACCGTTCCCGCCGTGGCGTTGGGACATTCATTGTTTGCGCACACCGCCTGTGCCGAGGACGCACGCCCGGCTATCACGCCAACGTACACCTTGCCCGAACATCTGCCCAAAAAACTCTCGATCGGGATGTTCATTTGGAATTGGATCGGCATGGCTGCGCCCGGCGAGCCCTACGACGATTTGGAGGGGGCGGTGATCGGGTTGCGCGAGCGAGGCTTTAACGCCGTCCGCGTCGAGACCGGGTTGAATT
>JAEWUR010000612.1 GCA_023397045.1 Planctomycetota bacterium | reverse complement strand
GTCCTGGGCCGCCGCAAAGACCTTAATCGGTAAGAAGCGGTGTTGCAGAACGGTGTCCCCTGGATACCATTACGTGTTGAGGTGATATTTAGCCCATCGTTACAATTGCGTCATCGCGCAGAGGGTGACGAGTCATCACTGTTCATGCCGCTCGATGCCAACTCATCAAGCACCACTAGAATCACCTCGCCCTGTTGCTGTCGCCGCAAGTCCTTAGCGTGCTCGCGGTTTAGAAAATCTCCTATCCCGCCTTCGGAACCGAGGGTTAGGGGTTCGAATCCCTTCGGGCGTACTTCTGGCAGGTTCACTGCATTTGATGACCCTCCGCGTCATTTGGCGACGATTCGTGTCCGTATCTGCCGACACTGTATCGACTTAGGTTTGGCCCTTCCGGCGACATTATCCCGCCTGTTTGCGGTCGTTTCGATGCAACAGATGCCGATTTCAGGTTCTTGCGCAGCTTGACGATGAAGAGTGCGGGTCCGGTGGCCCGGATGGCGCGGGAGCTTCATCGGGAGGTTTTCTCGATCGTCGCCTGCACAAAGCGCGTTACCGTCTCGACTCAAATACAATAACCCGGGGTCAACGACGCCCGAACGGACCCCCAATCCCATACAACCGGCAACCATTATGTCCTCCGATTTCCGCAACTTGCTCGATCTCTATCGCAAAACCCTGCTCGACGACGTGCTGCCGTTTTGGGATCGGCATGGCTTCGACCCGAACGGCGCGATCAATACATGCATCGCCGACGATGGCACGCTGATTAGCCGCGACCATTGGAACTGGTCGCAATGGCGCGCGGTCTGGGTGTGGAGCAAGCTCTACAACACGATCGAGCGGCGTCCGGAATGGCTCGACCGCGCGCTGGGCATCTATCGCTTCGTCACTGCGCACGGACCGCTGGAAAACGGCCACTGGCCGCTGCTTCTTGACGGCGATGGCAACGTGCTGCGGGGCTACGAAAGTCTTTACGTTGACGGGTTCGCGATCTACGGTCTGGCCGAGTTATTTCGCGCGACCGGCGACGCCGAGGTGCGCGAACATGGCCTTCGCACGTTCAAGGCCGTGAAGAACGCGCTCGAATCGCCCGATCCGCCGCCCGCCTATCCTTATCCGATTCCGCAGGGCCAAATCGCGCACGGCATCAGCATGATCTTTTCGCTGGCGCTGTTCGAATTGGCCGAAGCCATCGATGACGACGACGTTCGGCAGCTTGCGTTGAAGCACCATCGCCGGGTGATGGACGTCTTTTGGCGGCCGGATCGCAAGGTGCTGTTGGAGTTCGTCGCCGACGACGGCCGTGAGGCGCCTCCGCGGGGCGGCACGACGGTCGTGCCCGGGCATGCGATCGAATCGATGTGGTTTCAGATGCACATTGCACGTGTTTTGAACGATCACGACACGTGCGTGAAAGCCGCCGAAATCATCCGCCGTCACCTGGAGCTTTCCTGGGACGCCGAATACGGCGGAATGTTGTTGGCCATCGACGCCGACGGCGCGTCGGAGGTCGGCTGGGTGCATCCGGAGAAGAAATTCTGGTGGCCGCACACCGAAGCCCTCTACGCAACGCTGTTGGCCTATGAGTTCACGCGCGAGCCGTGGTGTCTCGAATGGCACGAGCGCGTTCGCGAGTACACCTACGCTCATTTTCCGGTGCCTGAACACGGCGAGTGGCGTCAGAAGCTCGACCGCCAAGGCCGCCCGTTGACGGAAACGCTGATCCTTCCCGTGAAAGATCCCTTCCACCTACCCCGGGCGCTGATCTATTGCATCGACGTGCTCACGCGATTGCCGAGCCACGAACCATGATGACACTGCCATAAAAGACAATCGTATCGGTCTTGTTGAGGTTTGCGTGGCAATGGCCCCGGGCCTGTGCACCGACCCAAAAGAGGGTCAGTGGCCGGCGGTGGCCTGGCCCATCGTCCGCACGTCAAGCTCGCGCCGCTCGTTCCGCGGATCGTCGAGCGTATCGTTGTCCAATTGATACTGTTTTAGGCGGTCGACCTTGGTCTGGGCCGGAATCTCGCCCAGCACATTGGCGCCCGGGGCGTAGCCCCAGAGAATTTGTGTTCCTTTGCGCGTCGTCAGCGCGAAGAACGGCTCGCTCGACGGGCCAACACCTGCACCGGACGGCGCGTTGGGCATCGGCACAATGCGATGCAGCTTCAACACGTCCCAGGCCGGACCGAACGCCGCGGCAATCTCCGCCCCGCCGATCACCTTGGCATCGCGCCAGGTCCGACCGACCGGGGTGCTGGGTTTCCGGTCGACGCCGACGATCAACGGATAGCGCGTGGCCTCATACGGCGTGAAATCACCGCTGGGCAGAACCACGCCTTTGGGATCGACGGCGAGCACCCCCTTCGGTACCTGGACCATACACACCGGTCTCCGATACTCGAGTTCCACATCGACCGACGCCGGATGGCGTTTCTGCACGCGGACCACGCGCTCCACCCAGGGATGGTCTTCAAACACCTTTCGGATCCGATCGACCAGATCGTCGTCCATGATCGATAGGGCGCCGTCGAGCCGCGGATCGCGAAAGGCCTCGGCAAGGATATCGCTGTGGATCCAGGCGGGCGTCGGCGGCGAAACATTGACTTGGCCCGGGCCAAGACGATACTCGGGCGCATCAAGGATTCTCGGGCGCATCTTGTGCCACGCGAGATAGGATCCACCGCCGAACACGCCGGCGATCAGCAACAGATAGACGACCGGCCGCCCAGTGCCGACCAGCCACGCGACCAGTCGTTTGAGCCTCGACGGCGTCTTTTTTTCGGACTTCGCGGCACACATCACCAAATTTCCAGCTCCAGCTCCAGCTCGATCCCCATGCGATCGCGAACCTGGCCGCGGACGAGTTCAATCAGTCGCTGCACGTCCTGGGCGGTGCATTCGGGCTCGGCGATGATGAAGTTGGCATGT
>JAEWUR010000514.1 GCA_023397045.1 Planctomycetota bacterium | reverse complement strand
CATCAGCGCAATCAGGATACCGATGATCGTAATGACGACCAAAAGTTCCACGAGGGTAAAAGCGGCTCGTGGATCGGGGATGATGGCTCGTGGATGATGGATGGGATCGCATGTCGTGTCCTCGAATATGCGTACCAGACCTCTCTATGCGTACCCGACCCCTCTATGCGTACCTGGGGGACCGCCCGGTTACTTCCCGTAGAACCAATCGATGCCGATTCGGGCTACGCGAAGACCGTCGCGACAATGGTAACCAACGAGGGCCAAGTCGTTGCCCAGGAATTCGACGCATTGATAGCCGAAATCATCGTCAGGGTCGCGGGCGATATAGCGTTGATGGACGAAAGTCTTTCCCTCGTCGGTCGAGATGGCACAGCTGATCGCACTGCGGCGTGGGGATCTTCCGGGAACCTCGGCCTTCTCTCCACACCACATGAAGAGCAGGTCGCTGGTCGAGGGGATGCGACGCACTGTGGGAAAGCCGGCGTATGGCTGGTCGAGCTCCTCGACCAATTCGCCCTTGGACCATGTTTCGCCGCCGTCGCTGGAATAGGCCCGCACAGGATGCCCGCTGTAGCTGCGGGCGAACAACATGATTCGCCCATCTTTCAGTTCGACGGCATCGGCCTCTTGCACCTCAACCGGTTGCATATCAACTGTATTCTTGCTGGCCTGCCAACTAAATCCCTGGTCGTCGGAGAAGAACGCCATTCCAACGCACCCTCCGTGATCGTCTGAACTGGGCCGGTAGGCCTTGTGCAGGGCTGGGGCAAGAATTCGGCCGGTTGAAAGGATCTGCAATCGGTCGTTGTGAACGTCGGTCACGCCCGGATAT
Source organism: Planctomycetota bacterium (assembly GCA_023397045.1). Taxonomy (GTDB): domain Bacteria; phylum Planctomycetota; class Planctomycetia; order Pirellulales; family Thermoguttaceae; genus JAEWUR01. The sequence continues at coordinate 9,944 of JAEWUR010000514.1, read as the reverse complement.
GGGGTCATCACAAACTGCTCCGACCATGTCTTTCCATCGTCCGCCGAGCGCCGGTAGTAGTTGTGGTCATAATATGGAGTCGTTGGATACACGTAGATATAGGAGAGCAATATCTCGCCGTTTGGGAGCCGCAGAAGGCCGGGGTGGCAGAAGACGCCCTTTGCCGGCGGCTGCGGACATGCCACCAATTGCAGCGGTTGGCCCCATGTCTTACCCTGATCGGACGACTTGATAGCCAAGATCGCACCGTTTTGCATGAACGCCATCATCAACGATCCATCGCCAAGCTTGACGAAGTCGCCCATCATGGGCCGCGGACCGTACACATCCCGTGCAGTCTTCACGACCAAGGCTTCTTCAAACGGCGCCGCTTGCAATGTCGACCAAAACAAGCCTAGAGCGGTTACCAATACGGGCGTCAGCACTTGCATCTTCATAGGTCAATACCTCACTGGAACTGGATGGAATACAAAATACTCGTTACAACGGCTTTTTCGCGTAGGCAATCACAACCGCGCCGGGCTTCGCCGGAATGCAACCGGCCATGTTCGATTGGCCGCCCAAGAGAAATATCAGAACCTTCGCCTGGACCGGTGCGGTGGCCAAGGCAATACTTGCCAGCACAGCACAAGTGCCAATTGCTTTCTTCATCGTGGATCATCCCTTCTTCAGTCGGTCAGGTCAAAGTTCTTGGTGATCTGCGTGCTGCCAGGCTCGATCGTGATCTGCAGATTCGAATCGGTGTTGTAGCGTTTTGGAATGTACTGCGTGCGGGGAACGCCCCTGCCCATGAGCATCTCCTGCTTCGCGTATTTGGGGTCGACGCGGTAGGCCTCGATCTCAACTTTGTGAGTCCCCACGGGCACGCCTCCGTGCCCTTCGACCTTGTACGCGCCGTCTTTGATGCCCGCACCCGCCATGGGAACCGCCGATGTCGCCAGCGGCATGAAGCGGATGCTGCCGTTAATCAATGGCTTGCCGTTGTAGGTCACTGTGCCTGATACGACGGTGCGTTCCGGCCCTCGATCTCCGCCGCAACCGGCCAGGCAGGCGGTGACCAACACCAAATGGAACATGTGCAAGATTCTATGACGCATATTCTGGCTGCGCTTCGCGCACTCTACGTGTTCGGTCGAACTGATTGGCATACTTCGCAATTTCTCGACTTAAGGAGGCCCAGAAACCATGACGGGGTCGGCGCCTGTGCCGCGCACGCCATTGCAGGTGGTCAAGGAGGTCAGGACGTTTTGCGCGATGTTTTGCGACAGGAAGGCTACGCTGCCGTCGGCCAGTGCAAAGTTGCAGCCGCCTGGGTGGAAACTCGAAAAGCCTGAATCGTTGCAACTCGCACCGGGCTTGGACGGATCGAGTCCGGGATAGGTGCCGCCTTGCACGGTGTTGGGACCGTTGATGCCTTCTTTCGTGTCGTAAATGTTGGCCGACACCCAAATCTCGCCAAAATAGGTATCCTTGCCTCCTCCGGTCGTTTCGCCGAGCAGCAGGGTATTGCTTGTGCCGTCCTTGATATCGGCCATGATGCAAGGACGATTCGCGCCGAAGATGCCATCGTTCAGGGGATAATCCTTCGGGGTCACACCATCTCCCTTGGTCCAATCGTCCGTATCCGAAACGCCGCAGAGGTTCGTCATGGCAGCGTCCGGCTTCGGCGTGGCGCCGGCTACCCACATCAGCTCTCCAGACTGGGGATCGCTCGGACACAAATAGCCTGCGATTAACGTCTTTGTAACGGCAATATTCGATCCGTGCCAATAGCTATACGCGAGATTGAAGTCAATGCTATCGTAAAGCGTCTGTTGTTCCATATACGGCAAGATGAAAGCTGACCAGCCCCACACATACACCTTGCCTGAGGTGAAGTCCCACAGCAGTCCGGGAGGAAAGCATCCTTTAGCCGCATTGTAGTTATGCAGGGCCAATGCGACTTGCTTATGGTTATTGGCACATTGCATTCGGCGTGCGGCCTCGCGTGCCGCTTGGACTGCGGGCAACAACAGGGCGATCAGAATGCCGATGATCGTGATGACCACGAGCAACTCGACGAGAGTGAAACCGCGACTGTATCGAGCAGACTTCATTTCTTCGCCCTCTCAAACGCAAGACATCGTTTCCAGTCCGTCGACCAGAGGACGCGAAGGAACACGAAAGGAATCGTTTCGCGTCCTTCGCGCGCCTTTGTGGGTCGAGCGATCATCATCACCCTATTTCTGTCTTTGCCACGCGTAGGCCAACAGACCGAACAATGCGGACGTCAACAGAGCAATACCCGACGGTTCGGGCACCTGGCTAAGGTTGGTGACCGTCACATTGTCGATGCAGAGTCCGGAGTTGCCGACGAAACTGGTTCCGAACCCAAAGAAGTCAAGATTGCCGGCATTCGCCGCAAAGGTCGCCATGTTGGCGCCGATTTGCAGCGTCATCGTTGACGCACCGACCACGTAATCGAGTTGATACTTCTGGTATACGTCGGGGGTGTACGCGACACTGGCCGTGCCATCCGTCACGGTCGAAGCTAGGCTGTAGATGTCAAACAGCGTCGTTTGCCCGGTTCCGAAGACGTATCCCGTCCCGCCAATGATTTCCACGCCAACCCACGAGGCAGCGCTGGACACGCGGATATCGGCCTCGAGTCGAATGTGATCGCCCGTTTTTTGCGGTGCGAATGTCGCGTTGGCAAACGGTTGGCCTCCGGTCCGGTAAAACCGCAGATAGTTACTGCCCGACGCGGCGCCTGGAGTGGAATAGTTCGTGACCTGCACGTTCGAGTCGTTGTGAGTGTTGCCCGGATCATAACTGGCCACCCATGCGCCCACGCTGGGCGCAATCGGCACCGCAACGGTCGCATCGGGCGAGGCGACAGTGCTCACGCTGCCCGACGGCTGCGATTCAAAATCGTCCTGAAAGAGGACGGATGCGAAGGCCGACGACGAGGAGCACGCCAATGCACCGACAACAAACATCACAACGAATCTAGATCTTGAAGCAAACATGTCTAAAACCTCCAGAAGTTGTGGAACCGCGTGCGGACTGCCGACAACACGTCGGCAAAGGTTATTCCGAAATTGCGGTTCTCAGGTTCCTACATCTCTGTACGCATCTTCTCGGCCGCATCGCTAAGGAATCGGCGCCTTTCGTTCGGGAGCCAAGCCGACCGCAGCCGTAGTCGGCGACAACTCCAATCGCGGATCGCCAAAAATGATCCAATCACCCTTGATTCCGTCGCCGCCATCGGTGGATGCCAGTGTGAGAAACCGATCCTGTTCGGCAATCTTCACATCAATTGACATTGCCCCATGGGTGCTGTTGATCTGCCGCCGCTGGAAGCGCGGCTGCCCGTCGATGAACACCCGGACATCGGCGAGTCCGTCCACTGTGCCCACAACGCTGCGAAACCGCAGGACGCGTTGGCCTGGGTTCGCCTTCCTGATTGCACCGAGGTCGAAGGTAATTCCCTTGTTCGCATGCATGAACAAGAAGCCATGCTCTGGCGCCGAGTAATCCACACCATCAAGTATTGCAGGGGTATGCGAGAAAGATCCAGTTTTCGATGCCCAAATGTGATCCGATGTTTCATTGGTTGTTGCGCCAAACTCGGCAAAGGTATGTCCGGCCGAATCGAGTTGGACGCCGCGGCTGCCGCTATTGTCGGGGATGAATACTCCGTCAACGAACGGCAAGGAAGGAACTGGATGATATTTGCCGTCGCTCAGCAGGATTCCATACAACGTCTTTGCCGGTGTGGACGTCGGTTGGCCGTTCGTTGCATCGATAGCCCGATGTCGTCGTCCGGAGAATCCGTCGCCACCAGCAACCACGTCGACAAGATCGAGCGTCTTAATCGTTCGCTTGGGCAGTTCGCGTGCAAAACCGGCCGCCTTAGCGGAATCGCCGACCGCCATGGCGCATTTGCCGTCGCTCTTCTCGACACGAACCGACTCGTTTTCGCGCAAGATATGAGCAGCGCCCTCGGTCTTTCCATCGGCGGTAGCCGTTTGCACACTGACCGAGCCGCGAAAGACGTGGGAGTGCGTTTCACCGTCCTTGTTCACTTCGACGCCGAACTCGGTGCCGAGATCGGTAACGATGGCCATGGGAGTATGGATCGAGAACCCTTGCGTCTGCTTCACCTCCACCTTGCCTGTCAGTTTACCGAGCGACAAGAAGCCGCCGTTCTTCGATGCTATCTCATACGTTACCGGCCCCTGCAGAATGACGGTTGCTCCAGTGTTGTAGGTGATTTCCATTAACCCGGAGGCCAGATCGAATTTATTGCCGAGCGAAACCAGAGAGTTCTTTGTCGGGGCGGTCTCTGCGGCGTTCCACTTGCAGTCAACCATGCCAGTGATCCGACCGACAGATTCCACCGCTGGACTAACGACGGGCGCCACTGGCGTTGGAGACGTAATGGCAACCTGCCCTGGTTGGGATATATACGTGCGAGCACCTATCATGAGTCCAATCGCAAATATCACCGTGGCGATCAGATACGCCACCGGCCAGCCGGAGGAGAGGTAGGTGGCTGCGCCATGAAACAAAGTGGCCGAAAAGATGCCTGTCGAGGTCGAGCAGGCCACCTTGGAAGCTCGAAAGTTGTCCGATTCTTCTGCATCGTTCGGCGTGATGCCGATATGCCGATATGCCGCCTGTGTGGCATGAACCGCACGCAACTCCGATCTCAGCGTACTGTGCATACGGCAATAATCCAAGTACCGGCGGCTGGTCTCTTCGTCAACTGCCGCAATAGAGTTCAAGTCGCCAAAGTCTTCTTGTGACGCATCGCCATCGCAGACCGCCGCGAGGAGGTCGAACAGACGATCATTGGCGAGATCATCAGAGCTCATACAAGTTCCATTAACGATCACTTGTGCTTCACCAACTCGATCTTAATGCATTCGAACAACCAACGACGAATGCGACTCAAAGAGCGACTAACACTTGGTCGGAGACGTTGCAGTTGGTCAGCGATTTCAATGGTATTAAGCTCTTCGACATATCGTAATCGAAGCAACTCCGCATCGAAATCGGTAAGCTTCTCTTTGCATCGCCGCAACGCGACCAAATAACCTTCCTGGCGGGTATCGTGGGGTTCGATAGCGATTCCAGACAGGATATCCATAAGTTTCTCAGTGGCGTAGTTTGGCGAGGGCTTACGTCTCACATAATCACCAATCTTGTTTCGAGCCGTCTGACGCGCCCAGGCAAAAAAGTCACTGTCGGGTCGAAATGATTCAAACTTGTTCCAAAGAACTAGACACACAGACTGATAGAGGTCGTCGGTATCCTCCCAATTCCGGACGATTGCATAGATATAGCCATGGAGGTTGTTCTGGTGACGGCTAATCAACGCAGTAAACAGGTTCTGGCGTTCTTGTTCATTCATCAGTCGATGCTCGGCGCAAATCGTTGAGGATACGATCATCAATCATCTTCAAAACACAATTTGCCTCTATCTATAAATTGGTACGCAGGCCCAAACGTAACCCAAAAACACCAAATAAATTTCTAGATTGTGTCATCCCGGCACGCAAGCCGATTCAAACCAATACGTTATGGATATTTATCCTTCTCTGCTTTCTATACTAACTAGGTGACGATATCCGTGTCTATTTTTCTGTATCACTAGTGTTTGAATATTTTTGTGAAATATCCGCATAACTGTTTGTCAATCAACGAGTTGCGAAAGATAACGACCTGCTTTGTTTGAAATCGGAAACGCGATTTACACCCCTAGCGGGTATCGCTGCTTACTACACACGAAGGGAAGTCCATTTTCTCGCAACTGATGGACTTCGTTCGCCCGGTAAAGGGCACTGGATTTTAAAGCCCGCTAGAATATCGTCTAAAGCACCACAGACTCTAAGCAACATGAAGTTGTCGAGATGCCCAAAATGGTGACGTCGAAGAATCATATATACTGTCGTTTCAATGCGGTCCTCCATGTCGGCGATACGAGGGTTTGACTGTTTTCGCGGATCGGCCGATAATACTCGCAGAGGCGGCAGAAAACTTGAAATATTTCGACCATGGCTGCTTCCGAAACATCGTCCAGGTGTTCGATTGCTTGGTTAAGCCCGAAGATTCGATCGATGGCCCCGGGCACGGCACAAGGATAAAATCCCTTGTAGTTGAGACTCAGGCCACAGTGCCCCGACACACTGCAGCCTTCGTAGCGATGCGTCGCCGTCCAGGCAGGGTCGATGTCAATCGGCGCCACGCATGGGGCCACGAAGTCCGGGTACACATTGCCCTGCTTGTGCGAGTTCAACACGTGCAGAAATGGAAATGTACCAGCAAGCTCTTCCAACCGCCTATTGGTATGCTCACCGAAACCATGCGTTGCTACTGTCAAACTCATTCCTGGATTTTCTGTGTCCCGGTACTCGCCGATCCGACTGATGATGGCATCCAGGTCTGGATGTGTGGTTGGCTCGCCGCCAACCAGAAACATCGCCCGCCAAGGATATTGTAACCGAATCGAATCCGCAATCAGTTTCCCGACGTGCTCGACGGTCATGTCTTCCTCGGGTCTTCCCGGCGCGATACCGGTCATCCGATTACAGTTATGGCATGCTAGGCCGCACCTGTACGTGATGTCCAACTCCAACCAATGCATATTCGGTTTCACCATTTCAGTCCACCTCCTGCCATTGTGTATTCTGCATCGCATCCCAGGTCTTCTTGCCACAAAAATGCCAAATGTGCGAATCCATCTTCGGTGTCCAATGATCCCAAAGACGCAGGCCACACCGATTGAAATCGGGTGGCAGCAAATGTAACGGTGTGCCGGACCATTTGATTCCCAGTCCCACGCAGCCTTGGTCATAGACCTCCCAGGATCGCTCGGGCGAAATGCCATGAAGACAACGGGCTGCTTCAAAGGCCGATTGGTAAAGGCGGGGATTGAATACCAAGACACCAGAGTTGATGTACTCGGTGGCATAATCCATCGACACACCAATGAGCCGGCAGATCGGATCCAATTTCGGCTCGATGTGAAAAAGCAAATTGTGCCCCTCCTGTTCGGAAGGCACGGCGCCGATGTGGTCTTCGGGCACCAAGTCGAACAAGCTTGGGCAATCTGCCCGAACAACAACATCTCGGTCCAAATAGACGACACGTTCGTAGGAGGTCGCGTGCCGATCGAGATGGAGCTTTTCCAACATCGCATCCTGCCAGCCAAATAACGGCCGTGTAATCTCGACGTATTCGGCACCCCATCGCTCAGCGGCGGCTCGCTGGGACGCTCGGACATTGTCAGGCATCCCATCGTTGTGGAGATTCAGCGTAATCACGGCCTTGCCGGAAGCGACCGGCGGGGCTCGTAGGGCTTGAAGCCGGGCGATAGATTCTCGGAATAGGAAGGAAATCAGCCGGTCGGAATTGAGCAGTTCGTGCCGTGTCAACTGATGGATGTCGGTGTCACACAGGATCGCTTGATTGCTGAGCATGAAGCAATAGGCTGACGGCCGGGCATCGACCCAGCCACGATGATTGACGTCGGTATCGCGGCCGCATAACAGCCGCATATCCTTCCAGGAGATCGGCAACACATGTTCCAACGGAACGATCGGGCATTTGTCACGTCCAATTTCGTGAACAATCCGTGTCATCGGTTCACTACTTACTTCGAGCCAACCGGGAGTATGACCGGAATGGATGATGTCCATGACGTGGTTTTGGAGCCGAGAAATCACCTCCCCGCCCGCCCGGGCGGCCAGGAAGCCGACGCCGATTGTGTTGTCGGTCGAATCATAGGCGGCGATGCCGGAGGGCGCCGTCTGTGCCAACCGTGCGAAATGCTCAAAGGACTTCAGGGGAATGCAATCCACATCGCACCACATCCCGCCGTGGGTGGCCAACAGAATGGTGCGGATCGCGTCCGAGCGTTGGCAGACGTGCCATTTTGAGATCGTTTCCAAGACGTCTTGGGAGAAGCCAAGTTTCGGCAGGTCGTCCGGTCCAAGCAATCTGGCTTTAGGATGATATGCCGACAGGAGATCGGCACAGAGCCGAACGTATGGAGGCATCGGGCCTTCCCAATACAGCCATAAATGTGAATCACGATGCATGGTTGTGCTCCAGTTTTGCTTTGCGATCATCAAGTACTTCTTGGACCGAGTTGCCTTTGATCACGGCAACCGATTCTCCGGCCGCTTCCTCCAACAGTTCTTTGGTGGCATCCGAATGCCAAACGGCGACGACGCCGTTGGGAATCGTCTCCGCCTCGTTCCGAAGATACGAGAACCACTTCTTAAGTTCCTCGATCTGCCAGGCACGATCGTCGGAGCCGAAGATCCGCATCAGCCCGGTGTCGATGTCGGTTTCTCGATCGCGGGAAAACCCCGTGTGGAAGCCATGGCCGCGCAGGGTGGCGACCACGTCGCGTGGTGCCCGCAATAGGACGATTGGTGGATCGGAACGGCGCGCACCAAGCCGAGATTTCACTTCAGGGATGCTTTCGAGGTTGGCGAGGACCTCTTCCAGCGTTTGCCCACGGAGTTCAAAGACTTGGTCCGACGTGACGCTCTTGACCAACTCCAATGTGGCCTTCGGATGCCAAATCGTGCAAACCAAGTGATCGCCCGAGGCAACCTCCCACTGGATTGTCTCGATCCAGCGTCGCAGACGGTGCGACCAATTTCCTTCGGGACCGTCGAACAAGTCGATCAGGCCGTTGTCGATGTCCGTTTCCTGGTCACGATCGTACCCGGTGTGAAAACCGTAGCGGCGCAACGCCTTGACGACGTCGGCCGGAGTATCGAGCAAGACGATGGGCTGGCCATCCTTGGGCGGCGTCCAGAACTTGGCGGGATTGATCCGGCCATTGATGTCGGACTTCGTCCGTCCCTGTCCAGCCAAGAATGGATCTGGAGCGTAGACGAAATACGACCGTTGGAACGGGCCCATGATGTGGTCGCAGTGGCCCTTGGTGGAGATCCAACGGCCGTAGAGGTCACGTAAAAAACGGCCGCGGATGGCGTAGGCATGGGTGCGCTGGCAATCGGTGCATTGGACGACACCAGGCAGGTCATCCTGGGATGATTTCGCAGGGATTGGGCTGTTCATGTGCTGGCCACCGATCATCAATTGGTCCCAATTGTCCGGCACACTGGCCAGGAACACAGCCGCCTTTTTCGGAAAATCGTCGCAGAGAACCAGATCGTCTTCCAGCACCAGGAGATGCTTAACGTCGTCAAGAATGGCCCGCTCCAAGATGTGGCGATGTGATTGCATGCAGCCATAGGCACCACTCCCGGCGGACCAGCCAGCCGGCAATGGCAGTGCCCCACCGTCAATGGCTTCAAATACCTCGGGATTCCTGAATGGCCAGCCTTTGGTATCGAGTTCCTGCCAGAAGGCCGACAGCCGATCGGGACGGCGACGGAGATTGATCACAACCACACGATCGAAATAATCTTTGAGTTGTTCAGGCGAGAGGGGCATGTTCATTTCCTTCACGGTAACGACCGTTTCTTCGCTCCACTTGTTCGACAAATGACTGCACGTCCGCAGGCACGTGGCGTTGGCCGTTCGCCAGCGGGCTTCCATGAGCCACTTCTCACGACGATCGCACTCCTTCATCCGCCGGCAGCCGGTCGGTGCCTCGGTGGTCCAGTCTTCGCAGGCAAGGCATATTGTTTTGCGACGTTCCTGTTCGACGAGACTTGCACGTTCGGGACGCCGAAAAACGCTGTTGGTATCCTGCGTTTCAGCACTCTGCGGCACGTTCTTGTTGGGCCATGTCGGCCAATTCTTCTGAGGACAATCGCCCATCATGAGCATCTTGAGATGTTGGGGCCCGATGTGGCAGCCGGTCAACAGCCTGCAATAGCCATAGGGCGGCGTGCAGTGCTCGCACATGTGGCATACGGCGATGCAAGCATCTTCCTCCTCGCGCGTGCGTCGTGTCTTGTCGGCGCCACCGA
>JAEWUR010000505.1 GCA_023397045.1 Planctomycetota bacterium | reverse complement strand
GGCTTGTTTCTGGTGGGGCTCGCTTCGCTCGACCCACCCTACAAATGCTTCCGCAACAGAAACTAATTCGCGATTGGACACTTCGGCGGGAGAAATGCGTCGTAGCGGGCGACAAGAAAACGAACAGGAGGAAACCGAGGCGGCGGAGGAAGGGCGTTTTTCGCCCTCACGCTCTGCGTTCTCGGTTTCCTCCTGATTCAGAAACGAATTGTTGACTCGCGGTTGTCGCGGGCCGCAAGCGGCCCCGCTTCACGGCGCATTCAACATGCACGCGGTCGGTGCGCTAGGCGTTACGACGCAGCATGATGCGGCTGTCGGCCACCGAGCAACCTTGGCCCTTGGCGTGGACGATCAACGGGTTGATGTCGCACTCCGAGATTTCCGGATGGTTGCAGACCATTTCGGACAGTCGCAGCAACGTCGTGACGATCGAGTCGATGTCGGACGGCGGATTGCCGCGGAATCCGTCGAGCACCTTGAACGAGCGGATCTGGCGGACCATGCGCTCGGCTGAGGTTTGCCACATGGGCGCCAGGCGGAACGAGACGTCCTTGAGCACTTCGACCAAGGTGCCGCCGAGACCGAACATCATCAGCGGTCCGAACCTCGCGTCGCGGCTGGCGCCGAGGATCACTTCGACGCCCTTGCGGGCCATCTCTTCGATGAGGATGCCTTCGATCTTCGCGCCGGGGACATGCTGCTCGACGTTCTTGAAGATCTTTTTATAGGCGGCCGTGGCTTCTTCGGCGCCGCTGACGTTCAGGATAACGCCGCCGGCGTCGTATTTGTGGATGACGTCGGCCGACATGACCTTCATGACGACGGACGTGCCGAACGACTCGGCGATCTTCGCGGCCTCTTCGGCGCTGTTGGCCACGCCACTCTTCAACAGCGGCAGGCCGTAGCATTCAAACAGCGGGCGGCAATCGGCCTGCGTCAGGTAACGCTGCTCGTGGTTGTTGAGCAGTTCGGCGACGAGTTCCTTCGCGCGATCAACCTTGAGATCGTTGAAGACCGTCTTCTCGCGTCGCGGGATTTCCTGCAAGGCGACCAACCAGTTGGCCGCCGCGAGGCTTTTCACGCCGTCCTCGGGGAACGAGTAGTTCGGGATGCCGGCGTCGCGGAGGATTTTGACGCCGGGGGCCACGTCCTTCGCGCCCATGAACGAGCAGACGACGGGTTTGTTGATGCCCTTGACGGCGTCGGGCACGACGGCGGCCGTCTCTTCGATGTCGGTCATCGATTGCGGCGTCAGGATGACGATGCCCATGTCAACGTTGTCGTCTTCCAAGACGGTGCGAACGGCGGCCTTGTAGCGGTCGGCCCGGGCGTCTCCGATGACGTCGATCGGATTGCGCAGCGAGGCGGTGGCCGGCAGCGACGGGCGGAGTTTTTCCTTGGTCGCTTCGCTGACCTCGGCCAGTTTCAGGCCGTGCCGCACGGCGGCGTCGGTGGCCATGATGCCCGGTCCGCCGGCGTTGGTAATGATCGCGACGCGGCCGCCGCGCGGAAGCGGTTGCGTGGTGTACAGAGCGGCGTAATCGAACAACTCGGCGATGGTGTCGACGCGTTGAACGCCGGACTGGATCAGCAGGGCGTCGTAGACCGAGTCGGAGCCGGCCAGCGAGCCGGTGTGGCTGCTGACGGCCTTAGCGCCTTCGGGCGATCGGCCCGACTTGAGGCACAACATCGGCTTATGCGTCTTCCAGAAGATCTTGCGAACGGTCTCGATAAACTGCCGGCCGTTGGTGACGTCTTCGAGATACATGGCGATGACCGAGGTCTTGTCGTCCTTGGCCAGATAGTCGAGCAGGTCGATCTCGTTGATGTCGCATTTGTTGCCGAAGCTGATGAACTTGCTGAAGCCCATCTGGCGTTCTTCGGCGTAGTCGAGAACCGAGGTGCAGAGCGCGCCGCTCTGCGAGATGAAGCCGAGATTGCCCGGTTCGGGCATCTTGCGGCCGAAGGCGGCGTTCATGCTGACCTTCGGGTCGGTATTGATGACGCCGAGGCAGTTCGGGCCGATCAAGGGGATGCCGGCGGCGCGAACCTTGTCGCACAAGGCGGCTTCGAGCGCGGCGCCTTCGGGACCAACCTCTTTGAAACCGGCCGAGATGACGACCAAGGCCTTGACGCCTTTGGCGATCGCTTCGTCGACGACGCTCAGCACGGCGCTCGACGGAACGATCAGGACGGCCAAGTCGATGGTCGACGGAATGGACGACAGCGTCGGATAGGCGTGAACGCCGAGGACGGCCTTGGCTTTCGGGTTTACCGGATAGACCGACCCGTTGAACTCGGCGTACAACAGGTTGCGGAAGATGTCGTTGCCGACCGTGCCGGGCCGCGTCGATGCCCCGACGACGGCGATGGATTCAGGATAAAAAACAGCGTCAAGTTTGCATGGGGTAACCGATGGTTCCGACACGAGCGTCTCTCCTCAGATTCATGAAAAAAAGGGTTAATCGATCCTCGGGAAGGACACACAGGGGATGTTGCGCGGCCGACGACACGTCGGTCAGAATGGGGAGGGTAGGCCGCCGTTCCGTCGGCTGTGAAACATGTTGTGAATCTTTCCCGATGCGTTAGGGGATGCGAATCTTAATATAATATGCGGTTCATGGCGGGGTCCACAAGGGGCTCAGTCGGTCCAATCCATGACGCAATCATCGAATTCCACCCGCAAAATCTCCCTTTTCCATCCATCCTCGTGGATCGGCCAACCACGCACAACCTGGGGGCCGTCCCTTGCTTCCGACGGCTGGTTCGACCGGTGAACGTCGCGCCAGCAATCGATCTCGGCCTTCGATGGGGCCGGCGGTCGGCCCGGTAGATTGCTCCGCCGGAACGAGATATGGCGGTGATCGAAGATGCTCACGATGATCGGCGGACGGCATTCCAGCATGCGCCGCGCGATCAGTTCGTGACTGGCGGTCACATAAATGGACTTGAGTGCCGTTAGATCCCAGCCGGTCGATGTGCCGTCGCGAGCGAACCACGGAGTTGGCAGCAGCAGTCGGCCGGCGAGGTAGTTGGCCACGGTTTCCCGGGCGTTCGGTTCGGTCTCGCGCGGGTCGACGCCCCATTGCGCAAACACATGGCAGGCAACATGTTCGCCGATTTCGTGGGCGACGGCCCATTGCCGGCGTTCGGGCCGAGGCTCGGGTCGAACCAGGATGGTTGCACGCTGCCGACCGGGGCGGCGACCGCTGAGCCGGACGTAGCGCGCCCGCCCCTGCTGGCGGTCGTCCCAGGCCACGGCAATTCCCAGTTGATGGGCGACGGCCACCGCATCGACCGGGGGAGCCGCGACGCCCGACTTGTCGAGAATCTGTTCGACCACGCGGTCCAAGCCGGCGGCCAGTTCTTCGCGGGTGTACTCGGGCAGCATGGCGGAACCCTCACGATGGGAAGTGTATATGTGTACACTATAGCATGACATTTTTGTTTCAGCAAGGCATTGGAATTGCCACTTATGGGAGTCCGTGGAATGGGGTACGATGCAGGTTCGCACTGTAGAGAGTTGGCATCTTGGAAATCCATGTTTTTTTCATAAGCCGTGTCGAAAAAGTCGAAAAAATCTGCTGCCCGGCCGTCCTTTGCTCTGGTTAGTCTTGGCTGCCCCAAAAACCTCGTCGACAGTGAGCGGCTGGCGGGACTGCTCGAGTTGGACGGGTATCGGATGGTTGCGCGGCCGGATAACGTTGACGTGGTCGTGGTCAACACGTGCGGATTCATCGCCGATGCAAGGACGGAATCGTACGGCGTGATCGGCGAGATGGCGCGGCTGAAGAAACGGGGCCGCATCGGAAAACTCGTAGTGACCGGCTGCCTGGTCGAGCGTGAACGAGAGCAATTGCTGGAACAGTATCCGGAAATCGATCGGATCCTGGGCGTTTTTGCCCGCGATGAGATCGGTCTGACGATGAAGGAGTTGGATCGAGGCGAGTCCGAGCAGCGGGCGGTCTTTCGGCCGGCGCCAAGTTGCCCGTTGCCTGACACGGGACGCCATCGGCTTACGCTTCCGCATCTCGCCTACTTGAAGATTGCCGAGGGATGTAATCGGCTGTGCAGTTTTTGCTCGATTCCGTTGATGCGAGGACCGTATGCGAGCAAACCGATCGAGCAGGTCGTGGCCGAGGCCGAGGAGTTGGCCGCCGACGGCGTGCGCGAGTTGGTTCTGGTCGCGCAAGACACGACATTTTATGGGCTGGACCGTGGCGGACAGCCGCGATTGGCCGAGTTGTTGCGGCGGCTCGATACGGTCGACGGTCTCGCGTGGATCCGGCTGATGTATCTCTACCCGATGCATTTGACCGACGAGTTGATCGAGACGATTGCGGGCGGCTCAAGGATATTGCCCTACTTGGACATACCGCTGCAACACATCAACGACGAGGTTTTGCGGCGGATGCGGCGCCGGGTCGACCGCCGGCAGACCGAGGAGTTGCTCGATCGACTTCGGCAGCGGATCGATCGGCTGGTGATCCGGACGACCATGATGACGGGTTTTCCCGGCGAGACGGACGAGCAGTTCGAGGAGCTGTCCGAGTTTGTGCGGCGGCAACGCTTCGAGCGGCTCGGCGTTTTCGCGTTCTGCAACGAGCCGGGGACGTATGCCGAGGAACTTGACGGGCATCTGCCGGAGGAGGTAAAACAAGCCCGGCGCGATCGACTGATGGCCGAACAGCAGGAAATCGCCTTCGCGTGGAATACCGCCCAGGTGGGGCGAAAACTGGACGTCCTGATCGATGGGCCAGTGGCCGGCGAACCGAATGCCTACGTTGGGCGAACGTATGCCGATGCCCCGGAGGTCGACGGGCAGGTTTTTGTGACGGGCGAAGCGTTAGTTCCCGGCCAGATTGTCGCCTGTGAGATTGTCGCAACCGAAGGATATGATTTAATAGGGGTAAGGGTCTAGTGGTCTGTCCAATTCGAGTTTACCAATGGACCGAACATCGCAACCCGAAGCGTAAGCGAGGCTGTCCCTCGCTTACGCTTCGGGTTACCATTCTGTCGCACCGAGCCTCCCTTAGCACTGGCGATCTGGACAGACCACTAGAGGTCGTGCTGCAATTCTCTAATCCCTGATCCCCAATCCCTATTCTCTTTTTTTCACATGACGAACCCCTCAAAAATCGCTGCTCAGAAAAAAGCGATTCTCAATCTGCCGAATCAGTTGACGTTTTTGCGACTGATTCTGTCGATCGTGCTGTTCTGTTTCATTGCGGCCGGATACTATCTGACGAGCATGGTTCTGTTCATCGTCGCGGCGGGCACCGACTGGTTGGACGGATATTACGCCCGAAAATATAACGAAGTCACGACGCTCGGACGCATCCTCGATCCGTTTGCCGACAAGGTCATCATCTGCGGCACGTTCATCTTTCTGATTTCCATTCCCGCGACCAGCGAAACGCCGTGGGGATTGCGGGCGTGGATGGTCGTGGTGATCGTCGGACGCGAACTGCTGGTCACGGCGCTGCGGAGTTTCATCGAGGACCGGGGTGCGGATTTTTCGGCCAAGATGTCGGGCAAGTTGAAGATGGTCTTGCAGTGCGTGGCCGCCGGCGCCTGTCTGTTCTACCTTTCGTATGATCCGCCGCAGGTCCGGAACGTCAAAGATTGGTGCTGGTGGATCATGGTCGGCTCGGTCTGGTCGGCGGTCGCGTTGACGGTCTATTCGGGCATCGCCTACATTCGGATCGCTGTTCGATTGCTCAAAGGCTGAGGTTTCGCCGAAGGCAAATTATGGTTCTTTTTGCCGCACAACCCAATCTGCAAATTCTGGGGTTGGCGGTCGTCGCGATTCTTGCGGCGTGCGGGTGCGCGTGGACGTGGATCGCCGTGCAATGGCGCAAAGGCCGTGTGATCGTGCCGTATCAACTGCGGCGCACCGTGCCTTGGCAGGCGATTGATCTGTTCCTGATTATCGTGTTTCATCTGTCGTTTCAGTCGAGCCTGATGCAGTTGGGCGACATGATGGCTGGCGCTCCGTCGGGCGAATCCGCGACGATGGCTGATCCTGACGATTCGACCACCGAGCATGTCGTCGGGCAGCTTATCGCCGAAGGGAATGGTTGGGTGTTTCTGCTCTGCTGCATCTCGGCGATCGTCGTGGCGCCGGCGGTCGAAGAATTTTTGTTCCGCATCCTGATTCAAGGCTGGCTCGAAGCGGTCGAGCGGCGATGGCGGCGCGAGTTTGGCGTGCGGCGGTGGAAGAACTTGCGCGGCGTCGTGCCGGTCGTGCTGGTGGCGGCGTTTTTCGCGTCGCTGCATTTCCGCGCCAGTTCGCCGAAGATGGATATCGATTATCTGGTGATCCAGCAGTTCGTTCTGATCGTCTCGAGTCTGGGCACGTTGGCGTTTGCCGTGTGGTGGGTGCGATGGCGCGTCGGCGCGACGTGGGAAGACCTCGGCTGGTCGCCCGGCCGGGCGGTCGCCGACGCGAAACTCGGCCTCGGATCGTTCGCGGCGATTGCCGCGCCGATGTACGCGATGCAGATCGGACTGCAAGCGGTGTTGCCCGAGGACGTTGCCCCCGATCCGATCCCGCTGTTCTTTTTCGCCTTGGTGCTGGGGTTCCTTTACTATCGAACGCACCGATTTGTGCCGGTGTTTTCGCTTCACGCCGCGTTGAATGGGGTTAGTTTGGCGATGGCGTGGTTTGCGGTGGGCGGCTGAGGGGGGCGTAGGTTATGCTTCAGCATAACACATGGTTTGGGCGGAATTTCACGGTGTTATGCTGAAGCATAACCTACGGGTTTTTCGCGCCCTCGAACGGTCGGCTTGTCGTTTTTCCGCATGGGGCTAAAATGGGGATGTTTGCCTCGGTGCCCTCCTCACTGCGAAAGGTCAAAGTCATGAAGATATCGACCGTTGCCGGACGTTCGGGCGTTTTTCTTGCGTCGGGTGGATTCTTGTTGGCCCTCTTACTTTGCGGCTGCCCCAAGGCCGGCGAGAAGGCCGCGCAAGACCCGAAGCCGAAGCCGCCGGCCGCTGCCGAAAAGACGCCGGAGAAGGAATCGCACCCCAGAGCGGAAGAATTGCCGGAGCCGGCAGAAACTGCCCCGTCGACCCCCGCGACCGAATCGCCCGAAAAAGATCTGTCGGAAGAAATGGAGCGAGTCGCCGAGAAGCATCGCGACTACGGGCCTCCGCTGGTCGAGCGGGTTGATGACCTCGTGCGGCTCGATCCGACGGAGCCGGTCTGGGTCGATCCGCAGAACAAGCAGGTTGTGCTTCAAGGCGAGGTGTGCCGGGCCGGCTATCCCTTGGAGTTTTTTGCGACCTATAGCAATCGGTCCTACGAATCGGTCACGTCGATCAACGTGACGCCGTCAATCGTGCATGCCGGATTGTTGGCGGTCGGGGCCGAGCCGGGCCATCCGGCCAAGTTCGATCCGGACTTCGTCGCGCCGACCGGCACCGAGGTGAACATCGAAGTTCGCTGGAAGGACGCCGATGGCAATCTCCAGTCGGCGCCCGCCCAACATTGGATCCGCAACATCCAGACGAAGAAGGAACTGGACAGCAATTGGGTGTTCGCCGGGGCTTCGTTCGTGACCGATGAAGAGACAGGCAAGAGATATTACACGGCCGACTCGGGCGAACTGGTTTGCGTGCTGAGCTTGCCGAATGCGGTGCTCGATTTGCCGATTCTGAGCTACGGTCCTTTGGACGCGCGATTGTTCGAGGCGTTCGAGGAACATCTGCCGCCGGCCGGCACGCCGATCACGGTCCTGTTGAAGCCGGTGTTTAAGGCGAAGACCGAGGCGCAGAAGAAGCAGGAGGAAAAGAACGCGGCGCTGGAGGCCAAGCGGGCCGAGTATGAGCAACAAGCCGCCGACGCCGCCGACGTGTGGTTGAAGTTGGTCGATGGTGACGAGTATGCGCGCAGTTGGGAGACGGCCGCCGAGTATTTGAAGAACACGATCGACCGCCGCGACTTCGTCAAGGCGCTGAATGCATCGCGGAAGCCGCTGGGTGCTTTGGAGTCGCGCAGGCTCGATTCGAAGAAGTTGGTGACCAGCGTGCCCGGGGCTCCGGACGGTCTTTACGTGGTCTTGCAGTATCAGTCGTCGTTTGCCGACAAGAAATCGGCCGTCGAGACCGTGACCCCGATGCTCGATCCGGACGGGACGTGGCGCGTGTCGGGGTACTATATAAAATAGGCATGTCTTATGGCAGAGTAACGTTGGTATCGTGCGGGATCGAATTATTTCCGGCTGATGTTTCCGGGTTTTTTTCCTTTGGGTCGGGAGTGTTGGGCTTCATCGCCGCAGCAGGCGTGTTGCCGGGATTGTTGCGAGACGGTTTCTGGAAAAGGACGTTTGCCACTCCCCAACAAGATGTGTAAGATACGCGGTATATGCGAATACCGGACGACGCGATTATATCCGACGAAAAACTGACCAAATATCTTTTGGTTCAGCGCCCATGGAACGATAAGAGCGGTTTTCTTTTTCGCGCTGGATTCAGTCTGGCGAATTGGACCGTTTTGCGAGAAGCGATTCGACGCTTGACCAACTCGACCGATGCTTTTTTGGACGAGCAAAATGAGTACGGGGCGTTTTATCG
>JAEWUR010000504.1 GCA_023397045.1 Planctomycetota bacterium | reverse complement strand
AGTCTCGACGCCGTAGAGGCACTTCAAGCTGAGCACGACGTCTTCCAACGGCGTGTTGCCCGCGCCCTCGCCGACGCCCGAGACCGAAACGTGGGCGACTTCGGCGCCGGCGGCGATGGCCGTCAGCGTGTTCGCGGCGCCCAGGCCGAAGTGCATGTGCATGTGCGACTCGACCGGAATGCCGGGGAATCGCTGCTTCACCTTCGAGATGATCGGATAGACCGCCTGCGGATGAACGCAGCCGAACGTGTCGGCCAGGACGAACGCATCCATGTGTCCCTTCGACTGGATCTCGTCGACCACGTCGAGCAGGACGTCGATCTCGGTGCGCGTGCCGTCGATCGTGAAGAACGAGACTTTCAGCCCCAACTCCTTCGCGGCTTGAGTGGCCTCGATCGCGGCCGACTTGGCCCACTCCATCGTCTTGCCGTAGGCCTTCTCGACGAAGTACGGATGGCAGGCGATTTCCAAAACCGCGCCGCTACAGCCGGCCTTCTTCGCCATCTCGATGTCCGAGGCCATGCAGCGGCAGAACGCGTAGATCTCAGGCCCCATGTTCAGATCGACGATCGCCTTCACGGCATCGGCGTCTTGCTGCGAGACGGCGGGCATGCCGGCCTCGATTCGGTCGACGCCCAACTCGCCCAACATCTTGGCGATCTCGACCTTGTCGTCGCGCGTGAACACCACGCCGGTCTGCTGCTCGCCCTCGCGGAGCGTCACGTCGTGGATGAGCACCTTCTTGTTGAGCTTCATGTCCTTGGTCACTTCCGGATAGAAATTCCAAGGGCTGACATACCATTGATCGTTACGAAACTTCGTCGCTTTCATTACAAACTCCTTGTGATGGTTAGTATACCGCTAGGATGCCAAAGCACCTTAGGTTTCTTCGAACTCGTCTTCTTGATCTTCCCGCAAAACCTCACCGGCGTCCTCCGGTCGGACCAGGACGACGCGCACCGGCGACGCCTCGACGCCGACCAGTTTTAACGGCAAGGCGATCATGTGATAGTCGCCGGGCTCGACCTCCGACAGATCGAGCATCTCGAGGATGATTCCGCCGGCGCCGCAAAACGCGACGTGGACCGTGTCGGTGACCTCTCCAAAAGGGCCGATCGACAGGCCGTCGATGCCCAGGACCTCGACGTTCGATGCGATCAGGTGGTCGACGGCGTCGGGCAACAGCGAGAGGAAGCTGGCATCCATACGGCCTGCCCGCAAGTCGAGGCTGTTGCGCGTTTTGAACAGCACCCTTCGACCCGGCATGAACCCCATCGCGTCGAGGTCGTTTTTGGTGATGTGTTGATCGCCATGATGCTCGTAGACGCGGCACGGCCCGACGAGCGTTTCGAGCGGCAACTGATCGATCGACAGGCCGCTGCAAGCGTAATGCAACGGCGCGTCGATGTGCGTCCCGAAATGCGCCGAGATCTCCAAACGCGAGCCGGTCGCAATTCCGCCGGAAGACAGTTGCGTTCGTTTTTGGCGAATCTGGACCGGCGGATCAGTCGGCCAGATCGGCGTCGCCGACGACAGCGGGATGCTGACGTCGATGAACTTCGAGTTGCGCGGCGTGTCGTTCATACTATTGCATGACAAATCCGTCGTGACGAAAAGCGCCATCAGAACTCCCTCGCATATCCGGCGGTCCAGCCGCCGTCGACGGTGAGCATGTGGCCGTTCGTGTAGCTGTTCTCGGGCGCGGCCAAGAACAAGACCGCGACGGCGATTTCATCGGTCGTGCCCGGCCGACCCACCGGAACGTGGTCGATCATTTTTTGGACCGACTCGCGGAACATGCCGCCTTCGGCGTAGAACAGTTTTTTGGTCCCTTCGGTCAGAATCGAGCCGGGAGCGACGCCGTTGACCAGGATGCCGTGCGGCGCGAGTTCCAGGGCCATCGCCTTGGTCAGGTTGACCACGCCCGCCTTAGCAGCCGCAAAAGCACACTGCAATCGCAGCGGAACCAGTCCGACGATCGAGGCGATGTTGATGATGCGGCCCGATTTCTGGGGAATCATAACCCGGGCGGCCGCCTGGCTGACTTCATAAAGGCCGGTGAGATCGACCGCGATGAGCCGATCCCACTCTTCGCGCGGGAACTGGTCGATCGTCACGCGATGTTTCGACGTGTTGACGCCCGCATTGTTGACGAGGATGTCGAGCCGTCCGAACTCGGCAACGGTGCGTTCGACGGCCGCGTCGATTTGATCGCGTTTTGTCACGTCCATTCGCAGGGCCAGCGAGCCGGGCGATTTCGCGGCAGCCGCCGAGGGATCGACGTAGTCGGTATAAACGACGCGAGAGCCATTTTTCGCCAAGCAATCGGCGATGGCCTCGCCGATGCCGCCGGCCGCGCCGGTGACCAAACTCACTTTTCCCGAAAGATCGACTTGCATATTCATTTGCTCCAGGTTGTTGGTTGGGAGAGGGGATTGTTACGTTCGTTTCGGTTTATAAAAATCGGTTGCGGTGCCAAAATACATGTCGGCAGCCGCGCCGAGCGTCTCGCCGAGCGTCGGATGCTGATGGATCGTGTCGGCGACGTTGCGAACCGTCGCACCCCGCTCGATGGCCATCACGGCTTCGGCAATCAAGTCGCCGGCTCCATAGCCAACGATTCCGCAGCCGATCACTCGTTGCG
>JAEWUR010000489.1 GCA_023397045.1 Planctomycetota bacterium | reverse complement strand
CCGTGCGGTTTCCCGTTGGCCTTGGCCGTCTTGTTGCAGCCGCACGTCGATCGGGCGGGCGCAATGGCCGTGTGCCGTCGGTGGCGGCTGTCGAACAAAGAAGCCGAACGGGTCGATTGGCTGATCGAAAACCACGCGGCCTTGTTGGACGTCGCCGCGATGCGTTGGTCGGCGATTCAGCCGCTGTTGATTGCCGAGGGCATCGGTGATCTGCTGCAATGGATGGACGCCGGCCCGCCATCAGTCCGCGCGGCCGCCTCGCATTGCCGAACGCTGTTGGATCGTCCGCGCGAACAGCTTGATCCGCCGCCGCTGTTGACGGGCGATGACCTGTTGAAACACGGGATACCCGCCGGTCCGCAGTACAAAATGCTTTTGCAGCGGGTGCGCGACGCCCAACTGGACGGCGAAATCGCCGATACGCACCAAGCCTTGGCGAGGGTCGTGCGATGGGTCGCCAATGGTGGATAGCGGATGGTTTTCGTGGTATAATAAAGCGTTCGGTTTGTCTTCAACGATGGTCTCATCATGGGCGGAATTTTCATGGATAAAAAAGTCAAGAAGAAGGCTCACGTTCTTCAGCAGCGAATCAAAAACCTTCAACAGCAGTTGGCCGGCGCGAAGAAACAGATGGACGATCCCGCCGAGGTGAAATCGGTCGAACAGCAACTCGCCGCCGCCGAGGCCGAACTGGCCAAAATCAAGGACGCATAGCCCAGGCCGGCGTCTCTGGCATTTCTTCTTGCGAATGGGCGGCGCAAAACGCATGGTATACTTGTGCAGGTTATACCATGCCGATGTTCCTCGCCGCGATTCGTCTTTTTTCGTTCTGTCTGGCCGTCGTCGCGACGGTCGGTCCGTTGTGCGCCGCCGCGCCCGACGGCGATATGATCGAATTGACCCTTCGCGGCCGCAAGCTGCTGGGCGTGCCGCTGGCCTGGGACGCCGAGGCCGTGCATCTGCTCGGCCGCGACGGCCGACTCTGGGAGTTCGCGCCCGGTGAGGCGAGCGATTTCCGCAAGACATCGTCGCGATTCCGCCCTTATTCGCCGTCCGAGTTCCGCGCCGAATTGTTGCGCGACTTCGGCGACGGTTATGAAGTCGGCGGGACGGGCCATTACATGGTCGCGCTGCCCAAGGGCCAACGCGACAAATGGGCCGAACGGTTCGAAGAACTCTATCGCTCGTTCGTCCACTTCTTCACGGTGCGCGGAATGCAGATCTCGCAGCCGCCGTTCCTGCTGGCCGGCGTCGTCTGCCGAAGCCAGAACGAGTTCATGCGCCGGATGGCCAACGAGGGCCTGCCGGCATCAAGCGCCATCTTGGGCTACTACGACCTCGAAACGAATCGAATCCATCTCTACGACATGTCCGGCGGAGGCCGCAACGGCGATTGGCGCGAGAATGCCGCCGTGTTGATTCACGAAGCGACGCATCAGACGGCCTTCAACACGGGCGTTCACAGCCGGTACTATCAGAATCCGACGTGGCTGGTCGAAGGGCTGGCGATGTTGTTCGAGGCGCCCGGCGTCTACGATTCCTATCACTACACGCAGCCGGCCGATCGCGTGAATCGCGGCCGGCTTTCCGATTTCCGGCAGATCGTGCCGCATCACCGCCCTGAATTGTTGACCGCCATGGTCGCCAACGACAAGTTTTTTCGGCTTGATCCCGCCGCAGCCTATGCCGAGGCCTGGGCGTTCACGTTCTTCCTCATCGAAACCGAGCCGAGCAAGTATGTGGCCTACCTGAAACGCACCGCCGGCAAGACGCCGTTCCAGGAGTACACGGCCGCCGAGCGAATCGCCGATTTTACGGCCGTTTTCGGCAGCGATTGGCGAATGCTCGAAGCCAAATTCCTGCGATTTATGAGCGCGGTCGAGTAGTGCAAGCCCGATTTCCACGGTGGTAGAGCCTCTCTCTTGGTTGCTCCATTTGCCTACCTTGCCACTGGTCCAAAACCGAGGCTCTCCTTGCCTAGCTTATCTTGGAGAATTTCCGCGGTTGTGATAGGGTATGGACCCCGATTGAGAACGGGGATTTATTGATGTTCAGCGAAGGAATGCAGCGGTGGTTTGTACGTTTTGCCGCAGGTCCGGCCTTCCGTTGGTCGGCCTCGTCGCATTCTTCATCTGAACCGCAATAGAGGGCGGCACGGATGCCTGCTCGCCCTGGCCGACAAGGAAGGAGGCCGACATGCAAGTCGATCAGAAACAGGAAGTGCGGGTTCATATCCGCTGGATGATACGCCGCGACATGCCCGAGGTGCTGGCCATCGAGGGCGAAAGTTTCGAGTTTCCTTGGCTCGACGACGATTTTGTTCGTTGCCTGCGCCAGCGAAACTGCATCGGCATGGTCGCCGAACACGACGATCGGGTCGTGGGATTCATGATCTATGAATTGCACAAGGCCCGCATCCACGTCTTGAACTTCGCCGTCGCCGAGGCCTATCGCCGCCGCGGCGTCGGCAGCCAGATGGTCGCCAAACTGTCGGCCAAGCTCTCGATGCAACGCCGCACGCGCGTGGTGCTCGAAGTGCGCGAGACGAACCTGGCCGCGCAACTCTTCTTCCGCGAGAACGGATTCCGCGCGGTCTCGGTGTTGCGGAGCTATTATGCCGACACGCCGGAAGACGCCTACGTCATGCAATATCGCTATCGCTCCGAACGGCAGCAGATCATTCCGATCGACCGCATCACACGGCTGGCGGGTTGATGCGTCGGTCCCCTCTCCCTTTGAAAGAGGGTTAAGCCGTCGGTCCCCTCTCCCTTTGGGAGAGGGTTAGGGTGAGGGCCGTCTGCCGGACGACGTTCCGTTTGGACGACGCCACATTGCCCTCACCCCCGGCCCCTCTCCCAAAGGGAGAGGGGAGACTCTCACGTCCCGTCGCGGAATCGCGACCACTCGATGTCGAGCTTGCGCATCCTCGCTCGAAGCGTGTGCGGATTGATCTTCAACAGCGCGGCCGCGCCGTGACGCCCTTCGATGCGTCCGCGCGTGGTGCGGAGCGCCAACTCGATGTGCCGGCGGATCGCCACATCCAACGGCTCGACGGTGCCGGAGTGCGCGGCCGTTGCGAGTGGGTCAGGTGAGTTCGAACTGCCTGCCGCGGAATTGGTCCGGTTCACCGCGATTCCCGTGCTGGACGGCGACGAATCGATTCCGAGCGATTTCGCGACTTCCAGCCGTTTGCCATCGCCGAGAATCGCGGCGCGATCGATCACCGCGCCCAACTCGCGCACGTTGCCCGGCCAAGCGTAGGACATCAGCAGGTCGAGATCCTCGGGCGTGGGCGCGACGCGCGCCAAACCGAACCGTGTGGCCGCGCGCTGGGCGAAATGGCCCGCCAGCTTGGCCACGTCCTCCCGTCGCTCGCGCAACGGCGGTAGCACGATTGGAAACACGGCGATCCGATACCACAGGTCTTCGCGAAAACGTCCCTCGGCCACCATCGAGGCCAGGTCGCGATGCG
>JAEWUR010000471.1 GCA_023397045.1 Planctomycetota bacterium | reverse complement strand
CGAAGATGATTCCGACAAGGTGGCCGTCGCGGTTGACGACCGGGCTGCCCGAGTTGCCGCCGATGATGTCGGCGGTCGAGACGAAATTCATCGGCACGTCGAGGTTCAAATGGCTTTTGGCGTCGAGCCAGCTTTTCGGCAACGCATAGGGCGGTTGTCCGTTGTGTTCGGCGGAATGTTCGAACGCGCCGCCGAGGGTGGTCCATGCGGGAATGGCTTGGCCGTCCTCGCGATAGCCTTTTACCTCGCCAAACGCGAGTCGCAAGGTGAATGTGGCGTCGGGATAGGCTTCGAGGCCGTAGACGTCGAACCGGGCATGGGCCAACTTGCCGTAGGCTTCACGCTGCGGTTCTTCGACCTGCTGCTCGAATCGAGAGCGGACCGCCCGGGCTGCGGGATCGACGAGCAAGGCGAGGCGGATCATCGGATCGTCGGAGGCTTCGATGGCCTTGATGCCGCCTTCGGCCAGCTTGCGACGGAGGGCCACGTCGGCCAGCTTTGTGCCGTGGACGAGCGCCCCGGCCCGTTGTCGGGGCGATTGGCCTTCAAGCACTTGTTCAACGAGCGGATCGGTTGCGACGTTTTGTTCGACGAACATGCCGAGCGAGTCGGCCAGCAGCGCGGTTTCGAGATTGTCGTAGATCGGCGCCGTCGAGAATAACTCCTGGCGGACGGAATCGAGATTCGATTCGCGGAACTCGCGCAGTCGTTCGGCGTTCGGCTTGGCGGTTTCTTCGGCCATTCGCGCCAGCGTTCGGGCGATTCGGAAAAGGTCGCTATGGAACGCTTGGCCGCGTTCGAGCAGGTCGTAGTCGACGCGAATGTCTTGCATGACGGCCAGCGACTTGTCGATCGACGCAATGGCCTGGCGGCAGGACTCGCCGAGCGGCGGTTTGCGGTCGGCGGCCGCGAGCAGGTCGTCTTGTTTCTGACGCTTCCGGTCCATTACGGCCGGGTCTTGCAGGCCGGCCAGTCCGCCGAGCCGGGCTTTGCGCGAGTTTTGATACGTCAGCAACAAATCGCGTGCGCGGCGGGCGTTTTCGGCGCTCCGCGCGCTGAAGACATCCAGCACGACCTCGCGCCGACGCAGCAGATTCAACGTTGCGGGCATCGCGACGTCGCGCAGGTACTCCAGATGCCGGACGGTGTTCAATCGATCGGTACGGCCGGGGTTGCCGGCGACGAAAATCAGGTCGTCCTGCTTCAGGCTGGCCGGATTCCATGACAGAAAGTGCGGCACGCGGGCGGGCTTGCCGTTTTCGTACACGCGGAAGAAGCAGACGTCGAGATCGTAACGCGGATACTCAAAATTGTCGGGGTCGCCGCCGAAAAACGCGATGTCCTGCTCCGGTGAAAAAACCAGCCGCACGTCGGTGTATTTTTTGTAGCGATACAGTTGATAGAGACCGCCCTGGTAGAGCGTCACGACGTCGCTGCGCAATCCGGTCGATTCGAAGGACTCTTTCTCGATCGTGTTCATGATGGCCCTGCGTTGGCGCTCGGCCTCGGGCGAGTCGGCCGGGGCGGTCACGGCCCGATCGGTCACGTCGACGATGTCGAGGAGCACGTTCAATTCGGAGTCGGGGCAAGGGAGTTCCTCGTTTTTCGTCCGCGCGTAGAAACTCGATTGCAGCAAATCGCGTTGGGGCGTGCTGAGTTTTTGCAGGGCGTCGGCCCCGACATGGTGATTGGTCATCACCAGCCCGTCGGCCGAGACGAAGGAGCCGGAGCCGCCGTTGTTCAGTCGGACGGCCGACCGTTGCAAGTGGTTCAGCCACGCGTCGGTGGGCGAGAAATCGTGTTTTTCTTTCAGTAGTTTTTTCGGCGGGTCGTTGAACAGCCACATGCCCTCGTCGGCCGCGAGAAACGTTTCGCCAAGGATAGAAGATAGGGCCAACAATGCAATCGCAAGTACGGTGTTGATATGTATCATTCCGGATTTCCTGCTGAGAAACCGCGTCGGCGTCGCTGCTGCTGAGAACAGCACAATTATAGGCCAAATCAGTGGCCAAGGCCATCGTGGGGGCTGTTGGGCGTGGTAATGGCGCTGTATTTGTGACACATCGGCACTGGCGGAGCCAGTGGCACGCAGGCGGAGACGCCCTCACCCTAACCCCAATACCGTTCAAATAGTCGCAAGCATACCCGATGACAGGAGGTTACGCAGTCCGATTCATCGGCGTTTACGCCGGGGTAGGCGACAACGATTCGACTGCGATGTCAGCCCGGTTTACCGGGCTCTTGCCTCAGCAGGAGCCGCGTAAACGCGGCTGACACAGCCAAACTGTTGGCAAAAAAACCGTGGCTACAACCGCTGCAACCCGGCGTAAACGCCGGGTCGAATACCGGCTTCGCCGGAAAGAGGCGTGAACGCCTCTTCGTACTCTTTCGCTCGGTAACATTTCGCTGCAAAACAAGTTGCGACTATTTGAACGGTATTGACCCCAACCCTCTTCCAAAGGGCGAGGGGCTAATAGCTCATGCCTGCGCGGAGCATGACGGTGTCGGTGGGAAAGAAGTCGGGCGTGTTGCCGGCGTATCGGACTCGGCGGCCGAAGACGTAGCCGACTTCGAAGTGCGAAGTGAGTCCGCCGAGCGTTTTTCGTTCGAGGCCGAGGATCAGCCGATAGTCGCGTAGGAACAACTGGTCGTCCAGCCCATCGGTGCGGCGGAAGGCCCAGGCGTCGTTGGTGAACTCGCCGGCGATGTAGGCCCAGTTCTGTCTTAGATCATCCTTGCTCTCGCCATGATCGAAGCGGTAGGAGGCTCGCGGGCGCGGGAAGAGGACGTCGAGCTTCCATCGATCGCTGGGCGTCCAGATGAGGCCGCCGATTGGAATCACATTTGTGTCGGGCATGTCGAGGTAGGCGGCTCCGAGCACGAGCTTGGTCGTGTCGTTCCACGTCCAGGCGGCGGCTCCGTGTCCGGTCAGGCGGAAGGCATTGTTGCTGTCCTGGAAGAAGTCGCTGTAGACGCCGGGCGTCACGGCGAAGTCGAGGCCCAGCTTTGGCGTTACTTGCGAGAGCCAGCGGAACTGGGTGTAGGCGGTATAGATTCGCCGTGGCAGTTCGACGTCGGACTGCGTTTGGAGCGACTGCATATCGAAGCCGGGAGTGATGACCAGCGGCGAGTCGATCGTCGGGCAAGGCATCGCGAAGATGCCTTCGATGCGCATTTCGCCGATCTCCAGGCTGTCGACGCTGCTCGGGGCGAGCCATGTGGCGTCGAACAGGGCTTTTTGGAAGAAGCCGTTGCGTACGCCTGGCGGAAGGGTGGGTTGATCTTCGGGCGGCACGGGCGGCGGCGCGCCGAGATCGCCGGGCATTTGCAGGATTTCGGCCGACGAGTCGGGATGCGAGACCAGCTTGCCCGGCGGGGAGTCGCTCGGCGGTTCGACGGCCGGCAGGCGGATGACTTGGGCGGAAAGGTGCGAGGGAGGGAATGACGAGGCGAGAGCGAGGAGGAGGTAAATGATGAATGCGGAATGATGAAGGATGAATCTTATGGGGAGGGACGAGGGGCGAGGGGCGAGGGACGAGGGAGGAGGGGCGAGGGACGAGGGGCTGTGGGCTGGGGACGAGGGGTTGGGGGCAAGAGATTCATTCGGGCGTTTGCGCATACGACCTAATCCCTAATCCCTAATCCCTAATCCCTAATCCCTAATCCCTAGCCCCTAGCCCCTAGCCCCTAGCCCCTAGCCCCTGTCTCTCAATAGGCCAAGCCTGCGCGTAGGAAGACGGTGTTGTTGGGGTAGTAGCCGCGTGGCAGGCCGTTTTGGTAGATGACTTCGCGGCTGAAGGCGCCGCCGATCTCGAACATGCCGTGGAGTTGCCGGAGCGTGTTGAACTCGAGGCCCAAGGCGACGCGGATGTCGTTGTAGTCGAAGGTGGTGAGGAAGGGATTGATGTAGGGGTTGTTGCGTTGGATCTGCCAGGTGCCACCGCCGTAATCGCCGGACAGGTAGACCCACCAGTCGGTGTTGCCCCAGGTCGTGAGGCGTTTGGCGATTTTGGGGTTTGGGAATAGGATGTTGAAATAGATGTCGTTGTTGGGCGTCCAGCAGACGCCGCCGGCGGGCAGGATTTTGACGACGTTTCGGTCGAGATACCACACGCCGGCCTTGAGCTTGATGCTGGGCGAGAGGGTCATGACGAACATGCCCTTGCCCATGTAACGGAGCGCTTCGGTTGTGACGTTGGTGAAGTCGGAATAGACGCCGATGCGGAAGTTCAGTTCACCGCCGAGCCAGGGCGTGATTTGCGGATTCCAGGCGGTGTCGAGATAGGCGTCGTAGGTTCGGGCGGGCAGGTCGACCGGATCTTGCGGCGTCGACAGCGGCCCTTCCCAATAGTGGACGGCGAATCCCGGCGTGACCAACAGCGGCGTTTCCGAGTTGAAGAACATCGGAACGGCGAACGTCGCGCTTAGTTCGAGGTCGTTGATGCCCAATTCTTCGTGCCGGGTCTGCCCGTTGTGTCCGGCGAACCAGTGATAATCGAGATCGACATGCTGCAAGAATTTTTGCATCGAGGCGACCGGGATCGCGGGCAAGGCGGACTGGAAATAGGGATCTTGCGGCAACAGCGCGCTGGGCGTGTTGGTTGGCGTGGCGTAGGGATCCCAAGTTGGGGCCGGTTGTTGGAGTGGATCGGTCAGTGCCGGGGCGGTCGTTGTTCCGTAGTTTGGCGGCGGCGTGAAGGTCGACGAGGGATACGGCGAAACCGGCGCTTGAAGGGTGGCGGTCGGCTGGGGGGCCGTCAACGGCGCGGGCTGAAGCGGCTGTTGCGGATAGACGGTCGTGGGTGCCGGGATGGTCGTCGAGCCCGGTGGGATGGTTGGAGTGGCGGTGGCGGGCACCGGCGTGGCAAATTGGACACGCTGGGCGCTGGCCGGCAGTGCGGCCATGCCCATCAGAAGCATTGTGATTAGCGGAATTCGAACGGTCTTCACCACGATTCGCCTTTGCAACGGAAGAGGATTCGAGGGGAATCCAGGAGAACGGCGAAAAATCGGGTCCTCAATACCAACCGTGCAAGACTGGGTCAAGATCGGTTCGGCCGGATGCGTCAGACGGCCGGGGGAATGGCGTGGCGAGGCAAGATGGGGGGCTGTCGCGGCGCTACAGTAGATGGCGATGGACAAGCACCACCTGATAGCCGATGAGTACGGCGTAGAGCGTCACGGCCAGGGGGATCAGGTATCGGACGCGGAGTCGGGTGCCGAACAGGTAGTAGTTTTGGAAGATCAACAGCAAGGGCAGGCCTGCGGCGGTCAGGATGTATTTGGCCGTCAGGAAGGCCTCGATGCCTTGTCCGAGAAAGTGGTTCATCACCGGGTTGATTTCGTTGGCGCCGGCGCGGATCAGATGGATCGTCAACACGGCGTCGACGATCGACGCGCCCAGGAGCAAGACGATGAAGATGAGCATGGACGGCGGAAAGCGATCGACGAAGTAGGCGAGCCGATGATCGGGTTCGCGGCGGTGTCGAAGGCGTCGTCCGGTCGGCCACCACGCGCTCCACGGACTGGTCGGAGTGAGGCGACGGTCGGGCGAACGGCGTCGGTCGTCGTGCGGCGTCAGGGCGGCGGAATCGAATAGCGGCTCGGGCAACGGATTCATCTTGGGTCTTCCACTTTCCGTGTGGAGGGCGTTTTTGGAGGTTATGGTTTGGCGTGATATGGGTTTTGATTGGTGGTTTTTGTTATTTTGTTATGCTGAAGCATAACCTACGAATACGACGACGACTTTGGTGGATCAGGGTGGATTGCTGGGCAACACCGGATCGCTTGGTTCGGTCTTGGTGGAAGTGATGTTGACGGTCCATTGTCCATCGGCCTGGCGATCGAAACGGATGATGTACCATTGGATGTTGGGTCGGTCCGGGTCGTCGGAAATGTCGTAGGAGGATTCGGACCGGAACGTGAAGGTGGTTCGATAGTCGGGCGTGGTCGTGCTCGAAACGTCCAACTCCGCTTCGCCATCGTTGTTCAATCGCAAACGGGTTTCGAGGACTCGCATGGCCTGGGCGAGAACCTGAACGCTTCCCCGGTCGGACTGTTTTCGGATTTCGGCGGCGCGTTCGATGCGCAACGCCGAGCCGACGCGGCGCCAGGCGACGCCCAAGACGGCCCCGAACAGGACGACAAAGACCATCACCAGCATCAGCGCGTAGCCGTTGCGGTTGGGGCGGTTTTTTTTCACGGGTTTTTCTTGGTGATCAAAATGCACGAGCGTGTCAGCGGGGTGGTTTGGGCTTTGGGCGTATAGTTGGGATATTGGAACGTCAAGTCGATACGCAGGTTGTTGGCATCGTTCGGATCGTCGTCGACGGTTATCTCTTCGACGTTGCCGGCGACGTAGAAGACTTCGTTTGTGTTGAGGTTTTTGCGGATCAGGGTGCCGGTGTCGTCGTCGACGTAATAATCGATCACGATATCGCCCGACGCCATCGTCCAATCGGCGGCGTTGTCGGGCGCGTCGCCGTCGAAACAGAGTTGGAGGTGATCGCCGGCGAGGTCGTTGGTCGAGCGGCAAGCGATTAACTGGCCTTGGCGTTTTTTGCCTGGAATGCCATCGGCGTTGGTGTAGTCGGCCAAGCCTCCGCCCAGGTCGCGCGTGAGCGTGGTCACGGCGACGTCCATTTCCTGGAACAATTGTCCCCAGGCGATGAGCGACGAGGTGGGGCGGTTCATCAACACCCAGGAGGTCGATAGCATCATGGCCAACAGCACGGTTAGCATGCTGGCGATGGTCATCTCGACGAGGGTGAAGCCGGCTTGTCGTCGTGCGTGGTTCATTGGTGAAAATTGACAGTCACGGCAACGCGAGCGGTGACGTCGGCATTGTTGCTGTTGCTGTTAGCGCCGCTGGGCGAACGTTCGATCGACACGATCTTGACTTCGTTTTGGACGATGCGCACGCCGTCGGCGACGACGAATTTCGCGAGTTCGGTGGAACTGCCGCGAACATCGGTCAGTTGGACCAGGACGATGTCATCCTTGGCCAATTGCAGCGGCGACGTGTTCAGTTGCTTCCACGGCTGGCTGTTTTCATCGGTTAGGTCGTTCGGCGCCGCCGTTTGGTTGACCGATGCGACGACGTTGGGCGGCATCAGCGTCACACCATTGAGGGAGACGACAAAAACGGCGTCGTCGACCTGGTCGGCGGCGGCGGGCCAAGTGGCTTGGACCGAGTACCAGCCGGCGACGGGGATTGTGAAGGTCCATGTTGCGACGGCGGTCGGCGTTGAACCATAGGCCAGGGCTTCGTGGCGATGGCTGTCGTCTCCCAACGCCCCGGTGACGCCGGTGGGGTTGTAGGTCCAGGCAACCGTCCCGGTGTCGACAAAGCCGTTGTCGGCATCGAAGTCGTCGTCTTGTTGCAGCGACGTTGCGACGATGGGGATGGGGGAGGCGGCCGAGGTGAACTGGGTCGGCGCGGAGTCGGTGGTCGCGGCGGGATAGAGTTGAGCGCCGGCTTCGAGTTTTCGCACCCAGGGATCGTTCGACGGCGTGATGTACCAGACGTGTTGGATGTAGTTTGGCGCGGGCGTAATGTCTACGCCGGTGATGTTGCCGTCGCGTGCGGGCGTCTTGCTTCGATAGGTGACGGTTCCGTCGGCCGCCACCTTTTTGACCGGTTGCAGATCGCGCGACAGGTAGATGAGCAACGGGAACAGGCCGCTGAGCGTCAGGCTGAAGACGACCATCGCAAATGCGAGCTCGATGAGCGTAAAGGCCCTTGGAACGATGGGTTTCGGCGGATGATTTTGCTGAATCGTGGTTGGCATCATGAGACTGCCGAAGTTTTCTGTGTGGCGACCATTTTTGACGGGAGTCCCGTAAACGGGACTGACAAAAAACACTTCTCCCAGTCGAACCCATGAAGTCCGAACGCCTTTTTTGACTATATGGCGTAAGGCTTCACAACGAATACGAACAGCCGTTTTTGTGACGCAAACCTCCCTCACCCCCTGCCCCTCTCCCGCTTGCGGGAGAGGGGAGACATGAAAGGCCTGCCCCTCTCCCGCACGCGGGCGAGGGGACTTAACGCTATTCGCCCTCACCCTAACCATTTCCCAAGGGGAGAGGGGACTTGGCGTTATTCGCCCTCACCCTAACCCTCTCCCAAGGGGAGAGGGGACTTGTTTTCTATTGGAACCCGAGCGTGATGCCAACGGCTTCCACCGCACCGGTTTCATCGATTGTGAGCGTGATGTTGCCGTCGTCGCCGGTAGCGGTTGCGGTGAAGGTCGTGTCGGTGGGCGATGGGACGGCATAGGTATAATTGCCTGCGGCGAACATATCGGGATCAAGCAGTCCGAGGTCGACCAATCCGACGATTGGGGGCGTTTGTGACTGCAATTTGTCGGTATAGCCGTGGTATTCGAGCCAGTAGAGTCGTTCGGCGGCCCAGATGGCGCGGAGGTTTGCGGCGGCGATGTCGGCTCGCGACTGGCGCAGGGCGTTTCGGAAGGAAGGGGCCGCCATGACGGTGAGCACGCCGATGACGGTCACCACGACCATCAGCTCAACGAGGGTGAACCCGCCGGATGCGGCGGATCGTCGTCGAAACGTATTGGATGGTCGAGCGATCATGGCGGATTTTTTTCGGAGGCCTATTTCACCTTGCCGGACATTTCGAACATTGGCATGTAGATGGAGAGCATGAGTCCGGCGACGGTGAAGCCCATGCCGGCGATGATGATCGGTTCGAGGAGTTTTGTGACGCGGGTGATGGCGGTTTCCATGCGTTCTTTGTAGTAGGGGGCCATCTGTTCCATGACGGTGACCAACTGGCCCGACCCTTCGCCGACGTGGACCATGTTGGTGATCATGGAGGTGAAGACGCCGGTTTCTTCGAGCGACGCGGCCAAGGGTCGTCCGGCGGCGACGCGCGTGCAGACGCGCGTGAGGGCGTCGCGATAGGGCGGATTGTTCTGGAAGACGCCTTCGAGCGTTTGCAGCGATTCCATCATGGGGATGCCGCTTCGGAGCAACAAGGCGATATTCGACGCGAAGCGATACATGGCGGATTGAACGATCAGATCGCCGACGAACGGCAAACCGATACCGGAGCCGAGGAACAGTCGTCGGCCGCGTTCGGTTCGGCTGAACTTTCGGATGGCGAAGAAGGCGATGATTGCGGCAACGAGGACGTAGAGGCCGTAGGCGGCGATCCAGTTGGAGGCATTGACGACGTATTGGGTGATGGCGGGGAGTTCGGCGCCCATGTCGTCGAACATTTTGGCGAACGTCGGCACAACCAACCAGAGCATGGACGTGATGCAGCCGACGGAGACGCAGATCAAGATGATCGGATACATCAGCGCGCCGCTGACTTTGCGGGAGGTTTCGCGCGAGGCGTGAATTTGTTTGTTCAATTCGGCCAAGACGGTGGACATTTGGCCGGTGACTTCGCCGGTGCGGATGACTTCGATCCAGTAATGGTCGAAGACGTCGGTGAAGTTGGAGGCCGCGGCATAGACCGAACTACCGGAGGCGACCCGGGTGGCGATTTGGTTCAAGACGTTTTGGAGTTTGATGCTTTGGCATTGTTCGGCGCAGATTTCGACGGCCTGCAACAGGGGCGTGCCGGAGGCGACGAGGGTGCCGAGCTGCTGGAAGAACATCATTTTGTCCTCCAGGGTGATGCCCTTGTGGGGCTTGCTCGACACGCGCGCGTGCGCGATAAAATAGTCCTCAAACGCCATAGGTCATGGACTCCCTCGCCCCGGTTGCTCACAGGTTGTTCAGTTTTTTCGCCAAGGCCGGCTGTGCGGAATCACGAACGGTCTCGAAGAATTCGATACCGATGCGGTCGCCGTCCTCGTCCGCGCGAGAGTAGGCGACTCTTCCCATAATGTCTTCGTTGATGGTTCCGCCCGTCCCGTTGGGAAGTTGGAACTGGACGGCCACGGTTTTTCCTCTTTCGAGCATCATGTTGGTGGTGACTCCGACACCGCCGATGCTGATGTCGAACGTATTGGCCGGGAGCTCGGGTCCGTCGGGCAACACTCGCAATTTCACCGGGCAGAACCACGCCACACGTTCATAACGACGTTTTTCGATCATCCTATGCCCCTTTCCTTAGGGAACGACGTCGGCCGACGTCGGTAGGCCGAGCCGTTCGCGTAAAGACAACTATGTCATTTAGTGCTTTGTCAGCCGTGCCGTGATGGGTGCCATGCCCACGCTGGTCGTGGGCATGTGGCGTTTTTTCCGCAAGTTATCATGCCCACGACAAGCGTGGGCATGGCACCCGAATTCATCAGCCCATGATTGACAAAGCATTAGTCTTCTCCGCTCATGGCAACCGTAAGAACTTCCTCTAAGCTGGATAAACCTTCTCGCACCTTGTCCATTCCGCTATCGAGCAGCAATTTCATTCCTTCTTCGCGGGCCGCGGTTCGCATTTCGGGCAGCGCGGTGCGTGTTTGGATCAAGCTGGCCATTCGCGGCGTGATTCGAACGACTTCGAACACGCCGACTCGGCCTTTGTACCCGCTACCGCGGCATTCGTCACACCCCTTCGGGCGATAGAGCGTCCGTCCTTTTTCGATACCGTATCGTTTGGCGGTTTCGGCGTCGCAATCGAAGGGTTCGCGGCAGTGTTTGCACAGTCGGCGAATGAGTCGTTGGGCTTCGAGGACGCGAAGCGTGGAGGCCAACAAGAATGGTTCGATTCCCATGTCGGTCAAGCGGTTGACGGCCGAGAGGGAGTCGTTGGTGTGGATCGTCGAGAGCACGAAGTGGCCTGTCAGCGCGGCACGGAGACAGATCTGGGCGGTTTCCTGGTCGCGGACTTCACCGACCATGATGACGTCGGGGTCTTGACGCAAGAAGGCGCGCAAGGCGCTGGAGAACGTCAGGCCGACCTGCGATTTCACCTGAACCTGGTTGATGCCTCGGAATTTGTATTCGACCGGGTCTTCGACGGTGCAGATATTGGTGTCGGGCTCGTTCAGTTTGTTCAAGCAGGCATAGAGGGTCGTGCTTTTTCCGCTTCCGGTCGGACCCGTCACGAGCATCAGTCCGTGGGGCATCTGAATCGATTCGACGAGGTCTTTCGATTGTCGCTCGTCGAAGCCGAGGCCGGTCAATTCGATCGGGATGGCGCCTTTGTCGAGGATACGCATGACCATCTTTTCGCCGTAGACGGTCGGCACGGTGTTGACGCGCAAGTCGATGCGTTTTTCGCCGCTGCGCAGCGCGATGGCGCCGTCTTGCGGGATACGCTTCTCGGCGATGTCCATCTTGGCGAGAATTTTGTAGCGGGAAACGAGTGAAACGAACTGCGAGCGCGGCGGGGGGACCAGTTCTCGCAAGACGCCGTCGACGCGCAGACGGACGGCGCAGGAGTCTTCGAACGGTTCGATGTGGATATCGCTCGCTCCGGCGCGCAACGCCTGTTCGAGGATCTGGTTGGCCATGCGGACGATTCTTCCTTCGGGTCCGGGCGGCGGCGGCTGGTCCAGTTCGAGGATCTCTTCGTTCTGTTCTTCCTCTTCCTCGATTTCTTCCTCTTCCTCTTCCAGGAAGCTATCGAGATTTCCGATGAATTTGGTGCGGGTGCCGTGGAAGAGCAATTCGAGCGTCTTTTCGACGACCGACAGCGGGGCGATCATCGGGCGGATGTTCAGGCCGGTGAGCAACTGCAATTCATCGACCATCAGCATGTCTTCGTAGGCGGCAAACGCCACGTCGAGCATGTCGGCGTTCAACTCGACCGGCACCATGAGGTGTTCGCGGCAGAGTTTTTCGGGGAGCATGCCGGCCAACTTCGGGTCGATGTCGGTCGGAACCATGTCGTAGAGCGAGACCATCAGGTAGTCGGCGTAGACCTCGGCGATGTGTTGGTCCATCACGAGGCCTTTTTTGACGAGGATGCTCTCCAGGGTGCTGTGATCTTTCGCCCGGGCCTGGTTGATGCTCTCGACCTGCTCGAGCGTGAGGATCTCCTTCTCAAGCAGGAGCTTGATCAGCAGCGGTTGCAGGCTCGTGAATTCCGCAGTGGTGGACATGGGATCAATTCTCGGCGGCCGGCGGTGTTTGGGCCGTTGCGTCGGTTGATGCGGGGGGCGTTTGTTCGGTGGATGTTTCGATGCCTTCGGGCGAGGCGGTGACGGCGTTCACGTCGTCCGCATCGGGACTTGGCGCGGCCGTACTCGAATATTGCAGTTCCAGTATTTCTCCCTGATACTCCAAGAGTACCTCATGGGGGCGCACTTCGACGATTTCGGCGGGAGGGGTATTGGGAGTGGTTATTCGGAGCAATTCATGCAATCCGTACAGATGGTCGTTGATGATTGCGTAGCGTTGGTTTCCGCCGATGCAGGTTGCGCCCAACGTCAGACTTTTCAGCAGTTCCTCGGGCGAGAGGGCGGGTAGGGTGGCGGTTTGGAGCGACGGATCGGCATCGACGTTGGTCTGGCTTTCTTTTTCCTTTTGTTCGGCGAGTTCCGCCTCTTTGCGCAAACGCATGAGCGTGGCGGCGTCTTTTCCGCCCCAGGGATTTCGGGTGGGCGGATCGGGCAAGGTGGGTTGGAAGAGCGCGATGGGGATGTCCTCGATCTTCTCGGGCGGTTTTGGGGGTTCGGGCGGAACGATCATTTCGGAGACGCTTGGCCAGACGCAATAGCCCACGAAGGCTAGAACGGCGAGCGACGGCGCGACTTTGTTGGCGGAGATAGCCATGTCATCCTGCCATTCCGACGACGGTCAGCAGCATGACCATGTCGTCCTTGTTGGTTTCGACGTCGGAACTGGTTTTCTTCTTGGATCTCAGCAGATTGATCGAGATTTGATCGGTACGAAAGAGCCGTTGGTCGGTTTCGAGCCAGCGGAGAAACTGGTCCAGGTCGTAATAGGAACCCTCGACGACGATTTGCAGGGTGACGGCCTGGTAGGGGCCGATCTTGGCTGCCGGGGTGCAATCGAGTTTCGTGAGTTTCAAGGGGAGACCGCGGACGCCGTCGAGGACATACTGCATCCATTCTTTCGTGTCGGCCTGTTGGGGCAGTCGGTTTTTGAAGCTGTCGCACTGTTTTTGCATCTGTTCGATCTGGGTGGCCAACTCCCCGAGCTTGCGTTCGTTTTTCAGCATTTTGGTTGTTTTGGCGATTTTCTCGGCCAACGGCGCGTAGACGCCGAAGAAGGCCGCAGCGATCACGATGCCGATCACGGTAACCCGCAGTTTGAGCGGATCGTGAAACCAGTCGTTCAACTGCGTTTTCAGATCGGTGCGGCGTTCTTCGGCATTGGGTGCGGCCATTTTGACAACCTTTTACTTCTTTTTCGATTTTTTGACGGTCTTGGCGGGCTTATCGGCGTCCTTCGATTTGGCGACGGCTTTGATGGTGAAATCGACTTCATTGCGCATGTCTTTGCCGGCCAATGGCAGCTTGATGTTCGTGCTTATGGGAGAGAAGTCGCGTTGCCAGAGTTTGTCGTTGGGCAGGCTTGTAAGAAACTGATCGACGTCTGGGCGGACGGTTCCGTCTTGCGACAGGGGCGCGCTTCCACGCAACTCGAAGGCGACGGCGCCGCCCTTTGTTTTTTTGCCGACGGTTGTATTTTTGCCGTAGAACATCGCGAGTTGCGCTTCCGGCGGCAGTCGCTTGGCGATGTCGGAGGTGTAGGTCGTCCAGCGAATTTGCTTTGTCAGAAAGCCGCGCATGGCGTCGGCTTTCTCGGTCAGCTCTTTGAGGTCTTTTTCCAAGGCCTTGGGTTCCGTCACCGAGGCCAAGCAAACATGTTGGCTGTTGGTCGCTTTCATCGCGAGATAGGACCGATCCAACTTCATGGCGTGGGAGCCGAGGATGCCTGCCATGACTCCGACGAGTGCGGCGGCGATGCCGAGTTCACCCCAGGGGAAGATTTCCTTGATCGGGGCGCGCGCCTTCAGGTGTCGCGACAGGTCGAACGCCTTGATTTCACCGGAAAGGCATCCGAGCGCGAGACCTTGGGCGAAGGATTCGCCGGTGAGGGCCGGTCCGTCGTTCCAGAGGACCCTGGTGCCGATTTCGGAGGGGAGTTGTTCCTGTTGGAGTTGTTGGTGGAGTTCAGGCCGGCCGTGGATGATGACGTAATCCAGATTGGCTTCGATGCCGAAGTGGTTTTGCTGCGTCGTCAGGCCGCGGACGATGGACAGGACCGCGAAACCTTCCATGCCGGTGGTCATGGAAAACGTTTTCCAGGTTAGCGGCAGGCCTCCGGAAACGAGGGCCGCCAGACCTTGGTTCGTTCCGAGGAAGATGTGCATGGCGGTTTTCGAGCGGCGCGGCGACCGATACTTTGTCTCGGCCAATCGCAGCAGGGCGCATGTTGCCGGTTCGGTGCGAAAGGGCCTCACGTTGATCTTGCCGAGGAGCGACACCACGTTGGCCATGAATTTCGTTCGGCATGCGGCCAGGTGTGCAACGGGCATTTTGCTGACGGCGCCGCGAATCATCTCGACGGTGAGGTCGTCGATCGAGATGTTGGTCGAGAGCAGCGATTTTTGGAGCAGCGACTCGGCGGTCGAAACGCCGGCGGTGCCAACAAGCCGCGTGCTGAAGAGAACGCGGGAGTTGGGCAGTCCGATTGCGACGACGGGGCGTTTTTTTGGGCCGATATAGGGGGTTAGGAGTCGCTCGATGACCTCTCCCAGGGTTTCCATCGTGTACGGCTCGCTCGCCGAGGCGGTGACGACGGGGCCCAGCGGTGTCGAGGCGACTCGACAGATCGAGACCTCATGCTCGCCGAGGTACATTCCAACGGCTTTACGGATGGCGATTTTGCTGAGCAGGGTTTTCATAGGATCGTCGCGCGGCCCGGCATCCGGGGAGCGAGGGATTGGAGCAACCGTCGAATTGGGATGAAAAAAGCGGGCGGCCAAAAAATCGGCCGCCCGCTCTTATAAGCCGCTTCAATCAGCGCCTCGTCTGGCGGTCGATCGACTGAGCTCAGACGTGCGAGGCGCCAGGCGTGGCCGTCATCACCCGCCGGAGGACATGACATCGGAACCCATCGGGTTGATGTCCGGGAACTCGCCGATCGTGCCTTCGGCAGTGCTGCCGTCATAACCGGCTTGTGTGAAGTGCACTGTGTAGGGGCCGTAGCTCGATTCCTTTCGGGTCAGTGTGCAACTCCAAGTGGGCGAACCACCCGTCGAGTGATCCTCGGTGATCCCACCGGTGATATCGAAGTACTTCGGCAGGTTCTGGTTGATGTCCAGCGTTTCGCCGGTATCTTCGTTTTCGCTGTACACACCGCCGGCGCCAACGGTTCCGGAGTAATAGAAACCGTTCTTGGCGAGGTAGCGTTCCTGGGCGGCGCGGACGGCTGCCAGGTAGTTGAAGGCTTCGGCGGCCTTCGAACGCTCGACCGACTTGAGGAACTGGGGGACGCCGAAGGCGGCCAACACGCCGATGATCACGATGACCACGGCCAACTCAACCAACGTAAAGCCTTTTCTCGATCGACACATAAGATTTCTCCCAAGTGCTGCGCGCCTCTTCGGGCGCTTGTAAAGTGGAAAACCGCTGTTTCGGATTCAGGGCGTTTGCCAGATGTACGGCATCCACATATAATGCCGCTCTGAACCTCGTTACTTAACCAATAGGTTGAGAAACTACGCCTGTCAAATGATTTTTATGGTTTGGGGATACTGCGGGCGTTGGCTGCGGCGTGAGCGATTGTCACGGTTGTCGGGGTTGCATCAAGGCAAACACCGCCTGCAAATCGGACAGGCTGTACCGTTGTCCAAGCATCAAGTCGTAT
Source organism: Planctomycetota bacterium (assembly GCA_023397045.1). Lineage (GTDB taxonomy): Bacteria > Planctomycetota > Planctomycetia > Pirellulales > Thermoguttaceae > JAEWUR01. The sequence continues at coordinate 23 of JAEWUR010000471.1, read as the reverse complement.
TGGAGCAGTTGGTAGTCCTGGAG
>JAEWUR010000468.1 GCA_023397045.1 Planctomycetota bacterium | reverse complement strand
CGGTTTACGGCCGGCAAGATCAAGACCTATTGCGATGCGAGCGAACTGCCGCTGGCGCAGGCCCACGGCTGCATGAACGAATCGAAGGCGAGGGTGGCGGCGCTTCGGACGCGGCTCGAACGGGAGCGAATCAATGTGGCCGACGTGGTTCGAGCCGAGGCGGTCGACGAGCCGTCGCGGGCAGATGACGAGGCAGTCTTGGGCGCCTCGCTGGCTGCGTTGGCCAAGGAAAAAGCGGCCGACGTCTGCGATCGAATCCGAAAATCGCGGCCGCGGCGTCCGATTTGGGAGATTATTCTCGACCCACGCACGATCCAGTGGCTGCTGGGCCTCGGCGGCGTTTTGTTGGTTCTGGGGCTTGTTATCTGGTTGGCCACCTTGGGCATTTTCAAGGATCCACTGGTCGTGGCGGCCGCACTGGGCGTTGGCAATGCGGTCGTGCTCGGCGGCGGCTGGGCAATGATCCGCCTGACGCGCTATCAAACGGCCGGCCGGGCGATTACGCTGCTGGCCTGTCTGGTGATGCCGCTGAACCTATGGTTCTATCACGCCAATGGGCTGGTGACGCTCGATGGACATCTCTGGCTGGCGGCCCTGGTCTGCTGCGTGCTGTACCTCGCCTCGGCATTGGCGCTGCGCGATCACCTGTTCGTTTATGTCTTCAACGGCGGCATCGCAATGACCGGCCTTCTAATGTTGTTCGACGTCGGGCGGTTCTGGGAAATCGCCTCGCCGGCCGCGATGTTGGTCGTCTTGGGCCTGATTTCGATCCACGTCGAGCGAGCGTTTCCCGACATCGATGGGCCGTTCTCGCGCCGGCGTTTCGGGCTGGCATTTTTCCAGTCGGGCCAAGCGCTGCTCGCCTCAGGGCTGGTGTTGATTCTCGGTGCCCAACTGGCCGGCGATTGGCTCTGGCAGCCGGTGTTCCAACCCATCTACGAGCGGTGGCATCTTGGGCCGCCGGCCATCGTGGCCGAGGCCTGGGGGCGATATCTTGCGTTGGCCCTGGTGTTGGCCGGCTCCTATGCGTTCTTCTATTCCGACATCGTCGTCCGACGGCTTGGATTGTACGTCTATTTGGGCGTTTTCACGTTCCTTTGGGCCGAAATGCTGGTGATCGAACTGGTCGCCGACACGGTGCCGGCCGAGGCCACGATTATCGCACTGGCGCTGACCGGTTTGGCGGCCAATTTGCTCCAGCCGAAGCTGTTGCGAATGCAAAAACCGCTGCCTGAGGCCAAGTCGGGGAATGCGGCGGTCGCGGCCGTGTCGCTGGTTCGCGCCGGCCAACCGCTCGGACTGTTTCTTAGCACGGTGCCTGTGCTGTTGGGGCTGATTTTGCACCTTCGGGCGACGTACCTGCCGCTAAATCACCTGTGGCCATTGCTCGGCGGCGACCATTACGCGGTTTCGTGGATGTACGTGCTGGCGATGGTCGTGACGGCCGTCACGTGCCGCGTCGGGGCGCACTTGTATCGCCACAGCCTGCCTTGGCTTTCGGCGACCTACTTCTTCGGCACGGCCGCCGCGACGTTGATGGCGCTGGCCGGTTTATTGTCGGTCGTCGGAATCAAGACGTGGGACGCGATGGCCCCGATCATGATGGTCGTGCCGATCGTCTATATCATTGCCTCGCGACTGTATCGCGGCCATACGCAAGAGACGCCTTTGGTTTGGGTGTCTCAGGCGGCCACCGGCGTGATGGTCGCGGCGGTGCTGGGCGCGGCGTTCCACCTGACGCCTGAACACAACTTCGAACCGCTGGCCGGCAAGTCGTTGAACCTGTTGCTGCTACGTTTTTTGCCGAGGCGGCCGTGTTCTATGGCTTGGCTGCCGCGTTTCGAAAGCATGGCGCCAACATCTACCTCGGTACTGCCGCGGCATGCGGCGCCTTGTGGCAACTGCTGCAATACTGGCAGGTCGGGGCCGAATATTACACCCTGTGCTTCGCGTTGCTGGGTTTCGGACTGCTGATCGCCTACCGGTTGGCCATGCTCGAATGGACCGGCATCGTCGAGGCGGCCTTCCAGTGTGCCAACGCCTTGATGTCGCTCTCGTTCGTGGCGGCCGGATTGATCACGCTCAGCCGATTGGCCACCCATCCGAGCGCGATCCACTGGTCGTTGGTCTACTTGCTCGTGACGCTCATCGTCTTGAGCCTGCTGGCCGCATGGCTGGTGAAAGACGATGCCTGGCGGCGCTGGTATTTGGTGTTGGCCATCGCCGAGGCCGGGCTGGTCTTCTTCACGCTCCATGTGCTGAGTCTGTTGACCGTCTGGCAGAAGTTGGAGATCTTCAGCATTATCGTCGGCGTCGCCATGTTGGTCGTCGGCCATATCGTCTGGCATCGCGAGGACGAACAACAGAGCGATCTGGCCACGTTCAGCCTGCTGTTCGGCAGCCTGTTGGTCGGCGTTCCGTTGACGTTGGCCGTGCTGATCTATCGCGGCAATTCGACGCCTGTTTTCTCGACGCCGAACGAGTTCGGCATGTTGCTGGCGGGCGTGGTGTTGTTG
>JAEWUR010000458.1 GCA_023397045.1 Planctomycetota bacterium | reverse complement strand
GCACAACCGATACGATCTCCGGGATACTGTCGATCGTCCTCTTCCGAACGATTCGTTTGGCATCGAATACAGAACCGGGGGTTCTTCCATGTGGTTGGAACCATTGACACGAATGCTGGTTATGGCGGCGGTCTTCGGCCAAGCGCCAAACGCCGCGCCGGCGACGGAATCACCGTTGATCACCACGCGGCAGTCGGTCTTCGCCATCCCTTTCCACGTCGAACCACATAAAGACCCGGCACGGCAACCCGTCGAGCTGCAATTGTTCGTCTCGACCGATCGCGGAGCCCATTGGCAACACTACGGCAAGGCCAAGCCCACCGAAAAACAGTTCGTCTTCCGCGCCGGCAACGACGCCGAATACTGGTTCGCCATCCGCACGGTCGATCAGTCCGGCGAAATCCGGCCCGACAAAATCCTCGGCCCCGGTCTGCGCGTTCTGGTCGATACGAAGGCCCCGGTCATGCGACTTACCGCCCAACGAAACCCCGCTGGCCAAGTCTCCGTGCGATGGCAGATCGACGAACCGCACACGAAACCCAACGGGCTGACGCTCCAATACCGCACCGGACCGAACGACCCTTGGCAGAAGATTTCCCTCGCGGGACAAGACGCCGATACGCCACGCAGCGGTGAAACCGCATTCTGGCCGAAACCTGGCGCGGGCGATCTCCAAATCGAAGCCGAAATCGCCGATGCGGCAGGCAATCGGACCGTCGAACATACGCAGATCGTGCTGGCCCAAAACGCCGCACCGCCTACAGCCACCGAACCGGCCGGCTCGGTCGCCATCGCCATCAATCCGGCCATCGGCCGAAATGAAACCGCCTCCGCCGGCGGACCGGACCTTGGCAACAGTGCCTCGGCATTGCCGCCCGGCGAACGTCCGCGCGCGGTCAACTCGCGCCTTTTCCAATTGGAGTACGACGTCGACTCGGTCGGTCCCTCCGGCATCAGCCGCGTCGAACTCTGGGGCACGCGCGACAACGGTAAAACGTGGCAGAGCTACACCGTCGACAACGACAATATCAGCCCGCTGCTGGTCAACGTGCCCGAAGAAGGCGTCTATGGCTTCCGCGTCGTCGTGACCAACGGCGCCGGGTTCGGCGGCCGACCACCCCAGAGCGGCGACCTGCCCGACCTCTGGATCAACGTCGATCTGACCAAACCCACCGCGCGAATCACGTCGGTCCAGCAGGGGATCGATTCGGAAGCAGGCCGACTCATCATCTCCTGGCAGGCCGACGACCGGATGCTCGCCGCCCGTCCCATCTCGCTCTCGTTCAGTTCAAATCCGAGCGGTCCGTGGCTACCCATCGCCAGTGGGCTGGATAACACCGGCCGATACGCATGGCCGCTCGACAGCCGAACCCCGACGAACATCTTCGTTCGGCTCGAAGTGGCCGACGAGGCCGGCAACGTGGCGGTCTACGACGACGCCGACCTGATCACCATCGACCAATCGCGTCCCACGGTCCGCGTTCGCGACGTCCGCCCCGTCGAAGATCCCAACGCCAAAGCCGACCGCCGCTGGTAGGCAAGCGAGGGACGAGAGTCGAGAGGCGAGGGTCGAGCATCCCAAAAGTCCCCTCTCCCGCCGGGAGAGGGTTAGGGTGAGGGCCGATTGCCAAAGACTCTCGGTACTACGACTGTCTGATTGTCCACAGTCCAATTATTAAAATGGGCGTGAAGTTGGCGGGGGATTCCAACCATGCCGCGAACAATTCACGACTTTCCTCGGGCTAGAATTGGCATCGAATTGGCCTTTCAACCTCGCGGAGAAGTTCAGAAGCGTTGATAATTGGACTTATCCCCTTTACTTCTTCCGATGGCGTCAACCGGTCCGCTGGCATTTCAGTAACGGTCACATTGTCAAACAGATTACCGTCGTAGGTGCTCACCAGATAAGCCATGCCTTTCGAGCGAGAATCGTCCCGAGCTTCCGCCAGCAGCCGGCCGTCAACATAGCCACGGACAACGCTGCCTTGAAATGCGATCTTCACTGCGTGCCAACGTGTCGAATCAAAGCCCTGCAGTTCACCTTGTGCAAGTGTCTTTTCTTGATAGTTCAGCTTCCACGCTCCCTCGGAAGACAAGATCAAGCGGTAGTCGAGCTTGTTCTGATCGCCAAAACGGCCGCCGATCTCCACATGGCCGCCGACAAGACGCACGTCGCACGACAGGGCATAGTCCGACCATTCGGGATCACCGAAAACCGTATAGGGCATGACAACGCCGGCCATATACTGCCACACGATGCCCTGTTGGGGAACAATTTGCCGGAGACACTTACCGTGGCTTGGCTCGTCCCACACCTCGAAGGTGCCTTTTTGGTCGGCAAAGTAGCGCGCCGTCACTCCAGATGAATACGACTCGAAATCCTCGCGAAACGGGAAGGGAAACCGCTGGGGCGTGGGAATCGGATGCGCAGGCTGCCCCCTGCATTGGCCGCTTGTCGTCGAAAGTGTGTAGAGCGAGTCGCCTTGGAGAGCCACGGTGCATCGGCCGCCGGCAATCTGGATGTCGTCTTCGCGAACGAACTGCTCTTGCGCATCGGAATGCCAGACGTGGATGGGGCCATCGCTCAGTCCTTTGCCAACCGTGATGGTTAGACTCGTCGGCTGATCCGTGCAGATGACCATGCTCCAATCGCCGGAGTTGGGATCCTTGTAACCGTTCACGGTTTTTTATGAGAGAAGGGACGGGGCAGGTTGGGCATTGAAATGGGCGAGGAGTGCGTCGTGAAGGAATTGAAAAGCTCGGCGGCCGTGTTGGGCACACGTCGCCAGCACAG
>JAEWUR010000389.1 GCA_023397045.1 Planctomycetota bacterium | reverse complement strand
TGTCTCGCTACGCTCGCTTAGCAAGCATGGCACCCATAATGTCCCATTTGTTTGACGCACTACACTAGTCCCTAACCTCGAATCCCTAGCCCCTAATTCTCCATGCCCTACTTTCCCAATACGGACTGCGATCGACGAGCCATGCTGGAAGCGATTGGTGCGGCGTCGGTCGATGAACTGTTGGCGATGATTCCGGCCGAGCTTCGGATGGCGCGTGAGTTGTGCGTGCCGCCCGGTCTCGGCGAGATGGAACTAACCGCCCACGTTTCGGAGTTGGCCAACCAGAACACGTCGGCCGCGCAGGCCGCGTGCTTCCTCGGTGGCGGAAGCTACGACCATTTCATTCCGGCCGTGGTCGATATGGTTTCGTCGCGAAGCGAGTTCTACACGGCCTACACTCCGTATCAGCCTGAGGCGAGCCAGGGCAGCTTGCAGGCGTTCTTCGAGTATCAAACGCTGATTACGCAATTGACCGGCATGGACGTTTCGAATGCCAGCTTGTATGACGGCGGCAGCGCCGCGGCCGAGGCGGTGTTGATGGCCATGCACGCGACGGGCAGAAATCGCGTCGTGACGGCCGAAACCGTCCATCCCGAGTATCGGCAGGTGCTGGCGACCTATCTGGCCAACTTGGATGTTGAGCTGGTAACGCTCGACGCGCCCAACGGCGCGATTTCCTTGGCCGAATTGGCGTCGGCCGTCGACCAACGAACCGCTTGCGTGTTGGTGCAGAACCCGAACTTCTTTGGCTGCTTGGAAGAGGTGGAAGAGGCCGCCAAGATCGCTCACCAACACGGCGCCCTCATGGTCGTGTCGGTCGATCCGATCAGCTTGGGCATCTTGAAACGCCCGGGCGATTACGGCGCGGACATTGTCGTGGCCGAGGGCCAATCGCTCGGCAATCCGATGGCGTTCGGCGGTCCGTACCTGGGCGTCATGGCATGCCGCGAGCAGTTTTTGCGCAGAATGCCGGGCCGATTGGTTGGACAGACGGTCGATCGACGCGGAAACCGTTGCTGGGTGCTGACGCTGCAAACCCGCGAGCAACATATTCGCCGGGAAAAGGCTACCAGCAACATTTGCACGAACCAAGGACTCTACGCCTTGCGCGCGACGGTCTATCTGACGTTGATGGGCCCCGAAGGCATGCGCGAGACGGCCAATCTGTGCCTCCAAAAATCACGCTATGCCGCCGATCGGCTGGCTGGCATCGCGGGCCTGTCGATGGCGTTTGACCGCGCAACGTTCAAGGAGTTCGTCGTTCGCGTCGAGGGGCGAGACGTTAATGAGTTGGTCGGGAAAGCCTTGTCGCAAGATATTTTCGCGGGCGTTCCACTCGGCCGTTGGTATCCCGGACTGGACGATTGCCTGCTTGTGGCCGTGACCGAAAAACGCACGAAAACCGAGATCGACCGCCTCGCAACATCGCTTGGCTGAGCATTGATTTTGCGGCTCGGCACCCCCAGTCAGGGGTTTTCTGGCGCAATTGCCCACTTCATACCACCCTGGAACGACACTTGACAACGCTGGGCTCGTAGCGCAAACTTTGATATCGTAGTGAGTTACGGAGGGTAAGCGAATGGTTAGCGGCCACACTGGAAATGTGGTGCCCCAGTAATGGGGTTGCGGGTTCGAGCCCCGTGCCCTCCGCTTCGTAAGTTCTTTCGCAGCATAGTCTAACGTCGCACAACCCGCAACCCAGTTGCCACTTACGACGACTCTGGTACACTGCTTTTCCGTGCAAATCGGTGCCGATCGGCACCCGCCCGATGCGAGGCGTCCGGCACCATATTGGGCACCTTTTCCAAAAACTCGGCACCATAGTGGGCACCATTTCATGCCTGAATTGTGATGCAAGGTCTGGATATCTGCTATGAAAGCGACTTACGATCCAAAAACGGATACGTTGAGCCTGGAATTGAAATCCGGGCCGGTAGCGAAAAGTGACGAGGTCAAACCTGGCACAATCCTGGATTACGATGACGCCGGCAACCTCATCGGCATCGAGATTCTCAATGCTTCACAACGCGTCGCCGAAACACGAACGATGCAATTTCAGGTAGCCGAGTGAATTGCGGAACCCTGCCATGATCGATTTCATCCTGAACATCATCGTCTACTTAATTGTCCAGGCCGCCCTGCTTGCGGTAGCTGTTGGCGTGGCCTTTATTCTTCATGGTTGCGTTCCCGGCCTGGACATTGGCATGGCTCTTCTCGTCAGCACCCTTTCCAGCATTGCGTGCGCCCATCTCATGGTCAAAGCCCTGAAAATGAGGGAGATCGAGATCTTCGAGGATTTTCTTAGGAGGCAAGCGGAAGGGGATTCGAATAAGGACGATGACGAGTTATCGTCGAGGACGCGTCTCCCATTCGCTCCATCAACGAAAAAACGCCGGCGGGCGTCGAAGGAACATTGACATCGCAACATCTTTTCGATATTCAAACGGAACGGGGACGGCGTGAATAAGGAAAGCGGTGCAACAGCACCGACAATTCGCTCACAAGGAGGAAGTGAAATGGGGGCTGAATCGTTGGAATTGACAAGTCGATCGACAATCACCGAGGCCATATGGCAGATGGACGAAGAGGATCTTCGTTTTCTGAACCGGCTCATCGTCGAGCGACTCAAGTTCATCGGCGAAGCCCGCAACATGGCCATGCTGGCGCGTTTTAGCGTTGGGGATCGCGTGAGCTTCCAGAGCCATTCCGGCGAACTCAAGATCGGCTTTATCACCCGTCTGAACAAGAAGAGCGCCAGCATCACGACCGATGACGGGCAGCACTGGAAAGTCCATCCGGTGTATCTCAGCCCGGCGGTTCCAGTGTCATCGGGTAATCAAGAGAAGACCCTATTGGAGCGGGAACCAGCAACGGATAAACCAAGGCGCGGCGATTTGGCTACGGAAATATCCCTCCTCTTCGACAATGCTGGAATCCGCCCCAATCCATGAAACCCGTTAACGTGTCAAGGGCGAGTGCAGCAGCATGCTTATAGGGCTTTGTTGGGAGGTTATTCATCAGCAACCCGCACCGTGATGCACTCCGCCAACCGATAGCCCGTCCCACGGCTCAGCAAGACGTCTTCGCGACCGCAGACGATCCCTTGGAACTCCAGTTGCTCGACGACAGTGTCGCGGAAAGTCTTGACTGCCTCGGAAATGGCGTTCTGCCCGTTGACGGCGCCGAGCTTTGCAGCCAGCTTGGCGCCGCTTAAGGCGATGTATTTTCCGTTCGGGCGTTTCTCGCGGAGGATTTCCAGGATACGGCGCATGCGGGTCCGGCCTTCAACAACCGTTGCGCCGCACAGTGTAACGCGATCTCGGTAGAAAACCATTTCTCCGCCCGCAAACGGTGTCGATGCGCGTCTACCGGCGGACTGTGTGGTTCTTTTGGGTTTCGGCGAACCGATCGCCTCCATAATCGCGCGATCGAGGGTGTTGCCGGTGGGCGGGAACGGTTTCTTGACGTAGTCGACGGCGCCGTGTTTCATCACCCGAACCGCCAAGTCGGGACAGTCCAGACCGTGGCCGGTCATCACGATGATCGGAGCCTTTTCATTTCCCTTAAGGCGAATAATCTCACCTAGTAGATTTTCGCCGTTCTGGATCCGCG
>JAEWUR010000366.1 GCA_023397045.1 Planctomycetota bacterium | reverse complement strand
CCGCTCGGAGCCGCTGGAGATGCCGACCAGGGCGACGACCGCCCCGACGGCCACCGCCATTCCGATCATCGTCAGGCTGGATCGCACCGGGCGGCGGATCACGTTTTTCAAAACAAAGGTGTAAAATCGCATGGGAGAACGACCTTCCTGGTGAGAGTCACGTCATTGTTTCGGCGAGGTGACGGTTCTGTCAACGGCTTGCCATTTGGGAATGAGGTTTGCGGGAAAAAAACAGATCGATCGGGCGGAAAAGAAGGAAAACTCTTTGCTGATTTCCCAAACCCCCGCTTTCGTGTAGCCAACCCGGTCAGGCAGGGCGGTCGGGGCTATCGCACGTCCATGGCGGAGTCTTCCGGCGGCTGTTGGCCGCCGGCTATTACGCGGCAGCTAGGTGATGGCCCCCCGTGTGGGTGTTCGTGTTTTCCTGCCGAGACCTCTTTGCGCGTGCCGATGATCGATCTATAATGGCGGGTCTGTTTACCCATTGCTGAGATCTGATTATCCATTGCCGAGAACCGTTTAGAAGAGTGGTTGTCTATTATGCCGAAAATGAAAACTCACAAGGGCACGAAGAAGCGTTTCCGTCTGACCGCCACGGGCAAGGCGAAACATCGCGCGGCCGGGACCAGTCACTTGGCCAGCCGGATGAGCCACAAGCGCAAGCGTAACTTGCGCGGTACCCGCGTCGTCGAGGAGACGGAGACGGACAAGATCGCGCTCGTGCTCGGGAAGCACAGCTACTGATCGGAATTTCCCACACTAAGTCCAGCGGGACGGGCGAACAACGCTTCCCTGGTTTGGGAAGGGCCTGGCTCTCGCTAGAACCGGTTGAGGTTCGGCAAGGAAATGCAACGGCGGCGCGTTCGTTGATCGGCCTGGTTGCGTTTTCTGTTTGATCCTCGATCCACAAGGTTTTTTGCCATGAGAACTACGAAGGGCGCTGCTCGAAATCGCGCCAAGAACCGTCTTTTCAAACGAGCCAAGGGTTATGTCGGCGGCCGCCGCAAATTGCTGCGAACCGCGAAGGAAAACCTCGTGCGGGCAGGCGTCTACGCCTTCCGCGACCGCCGCAACCGCAAGCGAGAGTTCCGCCGTCTGTGGATCATCCGCATCAACGCCGCGGTGCGTCCTTTCGGACTGCGTTACAGCGAGTTCATCGCCGGTCTGGTCAAGGCGAACATCGAGTTGGACCGCAAGATTCTTTCGGACATGGCCATTGCCGATCCGCAAGGCTTCGAGGCCGTCGTCGAATTGGTCAAAAAAGCGCTGGCAAAGTAGGAAAGGAAGTATGAATGATCGTTGAAAAATGACTCGTTCGTCATTCGTCATTCGACATTCGTCATTTTCGATCCATGGCCTTAGCCGATTTCATTTCCGAATTGGAGCAATTGGAGTCTCAGGCCACCGCCGCGTTCGTTTCGGCCGGCGATGCCGAGGCGCTGGAGGCCGCCCGAGTGCAATTTCTCGGGGCGAAAAACGGCCAACTGAAAGCCGTGCAGAAAGGGCTTGGGCAGGTCGACAAGGCCGACAAGCCCTCGGCGGGCAAGCGTTTCAACGAGATCAAGCAGTCGATCGAGGCTGCGTGCGAGGCTGCCACGGTCCGGCTGTCCAAAAAGTCGGCCGGCCGTGACGAGTCGCGCAAGTTCGATCCGACGGTGCCGGGCGTTCGTCCGCGATTGGGCCATCTGCACCCGATCACGCAGACGATCAACGAGTTGACCGAGATCATGGGCCGGCTCGGGTTCAGCGTGGTCGAAGGGCCGGAGGTCGAAGACCCCTGGCATAATTTCGAGGCGTTGAATATTCCGCTGGAGCATCCGGCGCGGGATCCGCTGGAGAATTTCTATCTGGGGACGGCGCAAGTGGCCGGTGGTCGGTGGCCGGTGGCCAGTGACGCGCCGGACATTCAGCATTCTGCCGCCAATCCCTCGCTCCTGCTCCGCAGCCAGACGAGCACGGTGCAGATTCGGGTGATGGAGAAGACGAAGCCGCCGGTTCGGATCATTTCGTGTGGCCGCGTCTATCGGCCCGATACGGCCGACGCCACGCACTACCCGATGTTCCATCAGATCGAAGGCCTGCTGATCGATCGCAACGTGACGATGGCCGACCTGAAGAGCATGTTGCGGCTGTTTGCGCGGAGCGCGTTCGACCCGGATGTGCATATCCGATTTCGTCCGTCGTTCTTCCCGTTCACCGAACCGAGCGTCGAAGTGGACATGAGCTGGCGCGACCGTTGGATCGAGATGGGCGGCGCCGGCATGGTCGATCCGAACGTGTTGCGAGCGGTCGGATACGATCCCGAGGTCTATACCGGTTTCGCTTTTGGGCTCGGCATCGAGCGCATCTGCGCCCGGCGGCATGGGATCACCGACATTCGCGAGCTCTATAAGAACGACGTGAGGTTTTTGCAGCAATTTTAGGAGAGGGATTGGGGATTAGAGGTTGGGGATTAGAGATTGGGGATTAGAGGTTGGGGATTAGGGATTCGGGGCTCGGGATTCGGGACTAGAGATTCGGGACTAGAGATTCGGGACTAGAGATTCGATGGTAATAGCGGGTTGGGAAGGGCCGTTAACGGCCCTTGTCCGCCGGAGGCGGTAATAGGCACGGCGTTTACGCCGTGTGGTGGAGAGCGGTAGACGGTGTTTCTGTCAGGCCCATTGAATGGGCCTCTTGTGTGTGTGGAGGAGCGTCCGATGCCACACAACTACTACAGCGAAATCAATCTGCACGTCACGTGGCATACGAAGGATAGTCTGCCGCTACTCACCCCGACTGTTGAGCCGTTGGTTCATCGATATATCAAGCAACGGTTGATAGGTGAGAAAGGCGTGTTTCTTCACGAGATCGGCGGAATCGAGACGCACGTTCATGTGGTGCTGTCGATTCCACCGACGGTTGTCGTTAGTGAATTGATTGGGCAACTGAAAGGTGCGTCAACGCACGAAGTCAATCAGCAAATCGGGCTGCATGGGAAGGTGCTCCAATGGCAGACGGGCTATGGTGTTGTCAGTTTCGGATCGGGTGATCTGAATTGGGTCGTCGAGTATGTCCGGAATCAGCGGCGACATCATGCCGAAGGGAAAACGTTTGATCGGTTGGAGCGATTTGTCACGATCGATGGCGAACAGGACGCCCGTGAACGGGCGTGACAACGACACAACATTGCAGGAAAAATACGGAGCGATAGCCTATCGTCCCGTGCTGAAGCACGGGCCTAATACCGCCTTCGGCGGGCAATGCTCGTGAACGAGCATGACGGAGTTGAGACCAAGGAGCAGAAGTTTGCGGAAGGCAGCAACGACTTTCCCGTGCTGAAGCACGGGCCTAATACCGCCTTCGGCCGGCAATGCTCGTGAACGAGCATCTCCGGCGACGGGCGCGATAACGCAAGACTGTTCCCCTGGCCCCTGATATCCGAACCGTGATTCGAATCCACAACCCCTAATGCGAAATCCCAACTCCCAAGTCCCCAATCCCTAATCCCTCCCTCCCATGATCATCTCTTGGAATTGGCTGAAACAGTACGTGCCGTTGACCATGTCGCTTGCGGAGTTCGAGCGGCGGTTGATGATGGCGGGCTTGAACCATGAGGGGACCGAGGAGGTTTCGGGCGATCTGGCGGTCGATCTGGAGATCACCAGTAACCGGCCTGATTGTCTTGGCCATCTCGGAATCGCCCGGGAAACGGCCGTGCTGTTTGGCCATCCGCTGACGCTGCCGCCGGCCAGTCCCAAAG
>JAEWUR010000214.1 GCA_023397045.1 Planctomycetota bacterium | reverse complement strand
TTGCGCAGCGCCTTGGCCTCGATCTGACGAATGCGTTCGCGCGTCACCTTGAAAATGTGGCCGACTTCTTCCAGCGTATAGCTGTAGCCGTCGCCCAAGCCGTAACGCAGCTTGATGATCTCGCGCTCGCGATAGCTGAGCGTCTTCAGGACCTTCGCGATTCGACCTCGCAACATCCCTTGCGTCGCACCGATCGCCGGGCTGCGCGCCGCGCCGTCGGGCAACAGATCGCCGAAATGGCTGTCCTCGCTGTTGCCAACCGGACGGTCGAGACTGATCGGGTATCGGCTCATCGCCAACACGCGACGCGCCTCTTCGACGCACGTGTCGCTCGCGCGAGCCGTCTCTTCGATCGTCGGCTCGCGGCCGAGCTTCTGCAGCAGCTTGCGCGAAACGTTCCGCACCCGCGACATCGTTTCGACCATGTGGACCGGAATACGGATCGTCCGGCTCTGGTCGGCCACGGCTCGCGTGATGGCCTGACGGATCCACCACGTCGCATACGTGCAGAACTTGAACCCGCGGCGATACTCAAACTTGTCGACCGCACGCATCAAACCGGCGTTGCCTTCCTGGATCAAATCCAAGAAGCTCAGGCCGCGGTTGCGATATTTCTTCGCGATCGAGACGACCAATCGCAGGTTGCCTTCCGAAAGGCCGCGTTTGGCCTCCTGGTATTGGGCGTAGATCTCTTTCAGATACGCCACGCGGCGGCGAATGCTCGTCGGCGACTCCTGGGTCGCCCGCAAAATGTTCCGATACTCGGCGATCCACGGCTCGCGATGTTTGCCGCGGGCTTTTCCGTCGTGGTTCTCCGAGTTGTACTGGCGAATCCGCTCGCGCAACTCGTCGATCCGCCGGCTGAACTCTTCGAGCGTCTTGATCATCGGTTCGATCCGCTGCGTCCGCAGACCGAGTTCCTCGACCAGGCGAACGGCGCGACGACGACGGCGGCCCAGGCGTCGCCAAGCGGCCCGGCGCTGCGCCGAATCGCGCGACTTGCTGGTCACGATGTTGTAATCGCGGCGATTCCGCTTCAACAGCGTCTCGAGCGTGCGCAGATTATGCGGCAGCCGGCCGAGAATCTGATGCTTTTCAAGTTGATCGGTCACCGAGACCTGCACGGTGCGGTCGAAGGGCAATTCGCCGTCATGCACGCGACGCAGTACCTTGACGGCCGTCTGCATCACGTAGTCGCATTCGAGGACCTTGTGGCGGAACCGCGCCCGGGTCATCTCGATCTGCTTGGCCAGCGAGACTTCTTGGGCCCGCGTCAGCAGCGGAATCTCGCCCATCTGGGTCAGATACATCCGAACCGGATCATCCGACCACGACTCATCGTCTTCGACGCCGGCCAGCAGGTCTTCGGCGCCGAGATCCAATTCAGGATCATGCTCTTCGTCGTCCTCTAAGACGGCCCGGTCCAAATCGTCGTCGACATCCAAACCATCCAGCGGGTCGTCTGCCAAGTCCAACTCTTCATCAGCCCGGGCGATCGGTTCGTCCTCCAGGCCTTCCAACAATGCGTCGTACAAAATTCTGCTCCTCTGGTCGGTTCCCAATTTTCGAGGTCAGCCTGCGCCAACCGATTTTATTATGTTGCAGACGGCGGTCAAAATCCAAAAAATTCTACCACCGAATTTCAACAATGCTGAGCGCCTTCGACATTTGGCAAAGGATTCAGCTTAGGTTGAGAATTCGTGCCTCTGTTCCCCATCATCAACGGCCCAAGAACGACGCAAACCTTCCGTAACTCGCAAAGTCAACGTCACTTCGTTCCGGGCGAAGTTATTGGCATCCGCAAAAGTAGTGAATCGGTCGCCCTGATGTCACTACCTATGCAACGTCCAATAAAAGAATCCCAATCGTTCCAGAATCCCCAAAGCGATCCGTGGCCAAATCGCCGGTCCCGATCCTTGGGCTCGCGCCCGACCGAAATCGGATCCCAGTACACCGACAGGGCACCAACTCATCCGATGGCAAAACCCTTTAACGTCCGTCCCGCTCGGAGACGAAACAGGTCCACCTTACGCCCGCAGGCTTTTTGATGCGCAGACTGTCACATAACTACCACATCCATCATTTTAATCGGGCAATACGGCAAGTCCAGTATTTTCTAGCCAATTCAAGCCATCCCCCCCTAAAAAACCGGCAATAAAAAACCACAGAATGTTAAAATAGGCGCTTTGTGGAAAATGGGTATTGCTGAAAACCCGAGACAGCTCGAATCCAACGACGAAATCAGCTAAAAAAATCGCCGTCGGCCTGGTGATTTCCCGCGATTTCTGACGCGCCAATCACCATCACGCCGACCTGCAACTCGCACGGCGGCCGACCGCGAGGTAAACTGCCAGTATAGAGACCTTTCTGTTGTTCCGCCAATTCCCGACCAGTGACCTTTGCCGCAAGCCTCGGAGCGCCTCAGTGACTGCCCAATATCTATTGCCTTGTTCCTGCGGCCAGCAGGTCGTCGTCGAACCGCGCCAAGCCGGCGAGACCATCACGTGTTCCTGCGGCGCGGTGCTGCAAATTCCGACGCTGCTCGACATGCGATCGCTCGACCCGGCCGAGCCGTCTCCCGCGACGTCCTCGGCCAAGACATGGAGCATTCGCGATCAACTTCGGCTGTTGGGCATTGTCTTCCTGCTGGCGGCCATCGGCGGCGGCGTCTGGCTCTATCTCAAAAAACCCGTCTCGAAGTTCGACGCCGTCAGTCCCGAGCAGATCCGCGAAGGCTACAAGAAATTCACGCCGTCAACCACGTGGGACGGTTGGAACTACATGCAGCGCGGCCTCGACCGTCGCATCGACCAAGACTATGCGGCCGCGATGGCGCAATTCCAGATCTGGCAAGGCGTCGTCGCCGTCATTACCCTCGCCGGCATCGCGATGCTCGCCGCCGGAACGATCGGCCGAAAGAAAAACGGGCCGCCGACGAAGGGCTAAATGACCTTTCACGATTCTGGGAATTGGGAAATCCGCCGCCACCCCTTGGGAGGCGGCTCCAAGCGAGCGCGAAGCTCGCTGGATGACGC
>JAEWUR010000291.1 GCA_023397045.1 Planctomycetota bacterium | reverse complement strand
CATCCAGAGCGATCCGCCCGACCCGCCGATCAAGGTCTCATGGCTCGAGTTGCTCCGCCATCGCCAAACATGGGCTTACACGTCGGCCATGTTTCTGGTTTGTCCGATCTGGTGGTTCTATCTCTATTGGATGCCGAAATTCCTCGAAAACAACCACGGCATCGACCTGAAGACGGTCTTTTGGCCGTTGTTGGTCGTCTACCTGATGGCCGACGTCGGCAGCATCGGCGGCGGCGGACTTTCCTCATGGATGATTCGACGCGGCGCCAGCGTCAACATGGCTCGAAAAATGGCGTTCTTAACCTGCTCGCTCTGCGTGGTTCCGGTCGTCATGGTTCCTCGCATCGAGAGCCTTTGGGCGGCGATCCTGCTGGTCGGTCTCGCTGCCGCGGCACACGCCGGCTATTCCGCCAACCTATATACGATTGTCTCCGACACCATGCCGCGGTACGCGGTTGGGTCCGTCGTTGGCATCGGCGGCACCGCCGGCTGCATCGGCATGATCATCTTCTCGACGGTGATCGGTTTCGCACTCGATTGGAACGAAGCAACCTACGGAAAAAAGGACTATCTCGTCCCATTCGTCGTCGCCGGCTCGGCCTATCTGGTTACGACGCTGATCATTCACCTGCTGCTACCTCGCCTCGAATTGATGACGCTCGGTTCCTCCGAGAGCATTGGCGCCGACACATCCACGGACGACACGAAGAAACCGAGAGAAACACCATGACCCCTCGCGAACGCGTTCGGGCGGCGCTCAACCACGAGCAGCCCGATTTTACCCCGTGCGATTACTTCGCCACGCCCGAGATCCACGAGGCGTTGTTGCGGCATTTCGGGCTGGGCGAGCCTCGTCGCACGAGCGTGGCCATGAGCGGCAGCGCCGGCGGATTGGAGGATGGCGGCGTGGCCGAGCGACTGGGCGTCGACCTTCGCTACGTCAATCCGCCGTACATTGGGCCGCCGCTGCCGAGTTTTGGCGACGGATCGTCGACGAACCTTTGGGGCGTTCGCCGCCGACCGATGGCCAACGAGTATGGAGAATATGCCGAGCCGATCGAGATGCCCTATGCGGCCTGGACGACCGTCGAGGAAGCCGAAGCGTTTCCGTGGCCAAGCCCCGACGGGTTCGACTACGCGGCGATCCCGTCGCTCTGCGAGAAGTATCCGGACATGGCCATCGTGACGGGCGGCAGCCACGTTCAGGATTTCATCAACGGCGTGGCATTTGGACGCGGCGTCGAACAGGTGCTGCTCGACATCGCCACCGACGACCCGGTCTATTTGTATATCGTCGAGCGGCGGCATCGTTTCTATTTGGACTACATCGAGCGAATCCTCGACGCGGCCAAAGGACGGATCGATATGGTCCATTGCGGCGACGATTTCGGCAGCCAGCGCGGCCCATTGATCTCGCCGGCCTGTTTCGACCGCCTTTTCGCTCCGAAGAAAAAGGAACTGTTCGATCTCGTCCATCGGCACGGCGCGAAAGTGACGCACCACTGTTGCGGGTCGAGCCGCGTCTTGATGCCAAGGTTCATCGCGTGCGGCATGGACAGCCTGCAAACCGTTCAGCCGCAGGCCGTTGGCATGAATCCCTACGAATTGAAACGCGATTTCGGCGACCGGATGTCGCTGCATGGCGCGGTGGACGTTCAGGGTTGGCTGCAACGGGCAACTCCCGCCGAAATTGCCGCCGAGGTGAACCATTTGATCGATGAGGTCGGTGTGGGCGGCGGGTTCATCCTGGCGCCCAGCCACCAAATTCAGCCTGATACGCCTCTCGAAAACGTCTTGGCCGTCTATGAGACCGTTGCCAAACGCCGATCGCGATAGACGAACGAAGTGAAGCAGGAAATGATCGCGGCGTGCCGCCCGAGGATCGCATGAACGACGTTTTTCTCACCGATGACTTTCTGCTCCAAGATAAACGTGCCGTCGAGCTTTTCCACGGCTACGCGCGCGATCTCCCGATCATCGACTATCATTGTCATCTGCCCCCGGCCCAGGTTGCCGAGGACCATCGCTTCGAGAACCTGACCCAGATCTGGCTTCACGGCGATCATTACAAATGGCGGGCGATGCGGACGGCCGGAGTCGCCGAGCGTTTTTGCACGGGCGATGCCTCGGATTGGGAGAAGTTCCAGAAATGGTCGGAAGTCGTGCCGCAGACGCTCCGCAATCCCCTGTACCACTGGACCCATCTCGAGTTGAAACGCCCGTTCGGCATCAGCGACCGATTGTTGACGCCGGTCACGGCCGAGGGCATCTGGCGCGAATGCAACGAAAAACTGGCCCAGCCCGAGTTCTCGGCGCGCGGCATCATGCGGCAGATGAACGTCGAGGTCGTCTGCACAACCGACGATCCGATCGACACGCTGGAACACCACAAGGATATCGCCTCGGATTCCTCGTTTGCGATTCGCGTGCTCCCGACCTTTCGGCCCGACAAGGCGATGGCGGTGCAATCGCCCGAGGCGTTCAATGCCTGGGTTGATTGTCTCGCGGAGCAAAGCAACATTGCGATCGGCGACCGTTTCAGTCGGCTTCTCGACGCCCTTCGGCGTCGGCATGACTTCTTCCACGCGGTCGGCTGTCGTCTTTCCGACCACGGCATCGATACGTTCTACGCTGCCGATGCCAAGCAGTCGGAGGCTGCCGCCGCCTTCGAGCGTCTTCGGGCCGGGAAATCATTGGAACCGGACGCTGCCGATAAGTTCAAGTCGATCGTGCTCTACGAGTTGGCGATTCTGAATGCGGAAAAGGGATGGACGCAGCAGTTCCACTTCGGGGCAATGCGAAGCAACAACACGCGAATGCTTCGGTTACTCGGGCCAGACACCGGCTTCGACTCGGTCAACGACCTGCACGTCGCCCGGCCGATGTCGCGATTCTTCGATCGGCTCGATCACGAGGATCGACTGGCGAAGACGATTCTGTACAACCTCAATTCGGCCGACAACGATGTCGTGGCCACGATGCTCGGGAACTTCCAGGACAGTCGGGTGCCCGGCAAAATGCAGTTCGGCAGCGGATGGTGGTTCATGGACCAGAAGGACGGCATGGAGCGTCAACTCAACTCGCTGTCGAGCCTCGGCCTGTTGAGCCGATTCGTCGGCATGTTGACCGACAGCCGATCGTTCCTGTCATACACCCGGCACGAATACTTTCGCCGTATTCTGTGCAACCTCTTGGGCGGTGAGATGGCGCAAGGACTTCTGCCCGACGATATCGAGCAGATCGGTTCGATGGTCCAGGACATCTGTTACCGGAACGCGGTCCGCTATCTGCGGTTGAGCGGGGACTCGGCGGTTTCGGTTTATTGATACCGAGGTAGTCAATGGTCCGGATGCTGCCGCAAAACACGGCCGTACCGGCCGAGTTTCGCTGCCGTTCCCACCGCGGAATGGTTCATTAGCAACCTAGAACTCGATAGGTCACAACGCCGTCGGGTTGCATACTCGCCGAGGCGTCCCGATATCGGAGGAGCCGAACAGGTCTTTCTGCGGACAAACGGCGATGATATAATCGAGTATCTTCGCCATTGTGACGCTTCTTCCTGAAAAACCTCGATGCCCTCCACGAACGGCCTATCCGCTGACCGCAACGCCGTCATCCTTGATTCAATTAACGATGGCGTTTTCACCGTGGATGACCGGTGGCAAATCACGTCGTTCAATCGGGCAGCCGAGCGGATTACGGGCGTCAAACGGCAGCAGGCGATTGGCAGGCCGTGTTGTGAGG
>JAEWUR010000290.1 GCA_023397045.1 Planctomycetota bacterium | reverse complement strand
CCTGCTATCTCGGCGACGTGGAGGTGTTTTGGGGCGGCGACAATGGCTACTCGATGCAAAACCACGAACTACTCGGGCTTGGGGCCGGCCCACTCATCTTTGCCGACCTCAACACCGACGGGCGGCTCGACTACATCGTTGGCGGCGCTCTTGATCCCGAAACCAAGCGAATTTCCGCCCCAACGCGAATTCATTGGGGACGGCCCGACGGCCGGCCGGAACCAGAACCGGCGTTTGAGCTTGAAGGTCACGAGGTCGGGCAAATCTGCGTGGCCGATCTGAACCGGGATGGTTATCTCGACATGGTGCAGTCGAACTACAAGGCCAACAACACGCGGTCCCTGCCCGTGTTCATCTACTGGGGCCATCAGGATGGCAAGTATCTCAACGACCGACGAACGGATCTCCCGGCCGAGTCGGCGTTGGGTTTGCAGGTGATCGACTTGAATCATGACGGCTATTCCGATATCGTCGTTCACAACCACGTCAAGAACGGAGAACACGCCCAGACAAGTTTTATCTACTGGAACAGCCCAAGAGGCTTCGACCGAGAGCATAAGACGGAGTTGCCGACACTCGGAGCACATTATTCGCAGATGGTTGACGTGGGCAACGTGTTTACACGGAAGCTGGAAGAGGAATACACCTCGGCCCCGATCGCCTTGCCGCCTGGCGCGACGCAATTGCGATTGGCCTGGAAGGCGGACGGATTACCCGGCAACACGGTGGTGATGCAGATCCGCACGGCAGCCAGCGCCGAGGCGCTGGCTGCCGCCAAATGGCGCGGTGCAACCGGCGAGGAAAGCGTTCTTGAGCACGGCGATGGAACTCGAATTAACATTTCCCATGAAGCATTGTTCGTGCAATATCGGGCCGTTTTCCGCTCGGCCGACGGCGGTGAATGGCCCGTTTTGACGGATGTGGAGATTGCGGTGGAGTAGAGAACGACCGATGTCCAAATTAAGACTTGTCTCGCGCGGGATCGTGGCGGCGGCACAACCGAACGCAGCGTCACGGCGTTTTGCGTTCCCACAAATCTGCGTGTCACGCAGCGGGCGATGGCTCTGCGCGTTTCGAGCGGCGCCTCGGAAGGCCGAAATGGCCGGCCAGCGTGCGCTGTTGACCCACTCCGACGACGAAGGACGAAGCTGGAGCATCCCGGCCGATCCGTTCGTCCCGCCGGCGATCGACGGCCGTCCCGGACTCTTCCGCTGTTGTGCAGTCACCTCGCTTGGTCGACGGCGGGTATTGGCCGCGCTCGCCTGGGTCGATCACTCCGATCCGTCATTGCCCTTTTTCAATGAAACAACCGAGGGCCTATTGGACACCAAAATCTTTCTCGCCTGGTCGGAAGACGATGGCGATACGTGGTCGACGCCGCAGCCAATGGACACCGCGCCGTTCGCCTGTCCCGTGCCGATCACCGGATCGCCGATCGTTTTGGCCAACGGCGATCTGGCGTGTCAATTCGAGCTGAACAAGCACTATGACGAAGAAAGCCCGTGGCATCATCGTTCCGTTCTCATGTTCTCGCGAGACGGCGGCCATTCCTGGCCCGAATATGTCCTGACAAGCGACGATCCCGAAAATCGGATTTTCTACTGGGATCAGCGGCCGGCAGTATTGCCGGGAGGCCGTGTGCTGGATCTCTTCTGGACCTTCGATCGTACGCGGCCCGTTTATCTGAACATCCACGCTCGAGAGTCGAACGACCATGGGCGAACGTGGTCGGATTATTGGGACATCGGCATTCCCGGACAGCCGGCGCCGGCCGTCCCGCTCGCTGACGGCACGATTGGAATGGCCTACGTCGATCGCACGACAGTGCCGCAAATCAAAATGCGTGCCAGCAGTGACGCCGGCCGCACGTGGCCCGCACAGTCCGAGATCGTCCTTGAACAGGCGGGGGGCACCCGGGCAAAGCCGAGAAAACCGAAGCGTGCAAGACGCCTGGGCGGAGATGTCGAAGTTCGCCTTGGGACTGCCCGCGACCGCCCTCGCGGCAAACGGCGATGCGATCGTCGTCTACTACTCGGGCACGGAGACCGATCACACCGACATCAAGTACGTTCGGGTGCAAGCATGCGGAAAATGAAGTTTCCCTATGGCACGGCCTTCTGGCAACCGCCCAATCCGCCTCGCGATCAACACCGATTTCATCTGGAAAATACCAAGCGAGAACTCGGCTTCGATCTTTTCCGGCTCCACATGCCCTGGAACTGGCACACTTTGTGGATTGGGACGATAGTGCGTCAGAACACGCCGTTGCAGCTTGAGTTTTAGACTCTAACTGCTTCGTGAGCGAGATGTTCTTGCCACGGACAAAAGGGTTATTGTCATGAGATTGATTTCATAAGGCACAGTCTTTGCCGGGACGATCGGAACACCATCGGCAAGCTGTTGTTTTCCATCCATCGCACAGTTGCCTGACGGGACACTGATCGTCTGGTGGCGAATTGCCCTGGCTGTGCGAGAAGTAATTCCATTCGATTTCAGAAAGCAAAGGGAGTCATGATGAGTGAGTTGGTGCTGCAAGTGTTGAATGATGTGGATGTCGAGAGACTGCACGAAAAAACCTTGGCGTTGTATGAGAACGTCGGCGTTTGTGTTCATCACGCGGAGGCGCTCAAAGTACTGAAGAACGCAGGGGCCAGGGTTGAGGAGGCTTCGGGCCGCGTTCGGTTCCCGGCCGCCATGGTAAAGGAACTTCTGGCCCTGACCTCGCCTATAGCAATCGAGACCGGTATTAACGGCCGTGTTCTGGAGGTTGGAGGACGGAATCGTTACTACCTGTCGCTGATCCTCGATCCGTTCATCGTAGACTACCGCGATGGACTACGGCGCCCAGTACTCGAAGACGTGCGTCGCCACACGATCCTCGGGGAGTCGCTCAACCGAGTCAACAGCATGATGCGCATGCAGTTCCCTGTGACTGATGTTCCCGAGCCGGATTGCTACTACAAGAGCATGGAAGTGTTCTTGTGCCATACGTCTAAACACACAGCTGCGTATCCGACCTCGGAACAGAACTGTCGCGATTGGATGGAGGTCATGGAGGTCATTGCCGACGTAGCGGGGTTTGATGTTGCAACGACTCCGCTGCTTAGCCTGGCAATGGCGGTAACGACTCCCTTGCAAGTGCATGGCCCAAATATCGAGATCATGAAGATGGCTATGTCGCGGTGTTATCCAATCATCTCCACCGTCTGTCCGATGGCTGGAACCACCGCGCCCTATTCGATTGCAGGAACGTGTTTGTTGGCCAATGCCGAGGCCCTGTTGCCGGTGCTGATTGCACAGTGCTACAAGCCGGGGCATCCTGTGTTCTACACAGTTGGGCCTTCGGTAACGGATATGAAAACGGGCCACGACCTGTACTATCGGGCGGAAAAAATGCTGTTCAAGCTGGTTGGCGTGCAGATGGGCAAGTTCTATAAACTGCCCATTGCCGGCGAAGCGGGTGGTACGCTGACGCATCGAGCCGATATTCAGAACGGTGCGGAGAGCATGATGTACCTGTTGGCCGCCATGACGGGGCAGAATGTGGTCGGTGGTCTCGGAAGCTTGCATAATGCCAACGGCATGAGCGCCGAACAAATCATCATGCAGTGCGGATTGGCTGATATGGCCGAGTTCGTCACCCGCGGCGTCAACGTAAGCGACCACCTGCTTGCGCTCGATTCGATCGCTCGCGTCGGACCCGGCGGTAATTACCTCACCGACCCGCTGACGATTGAGCAACTTCGCAGTGACGAGTTCTTCAAGAGCCCTTATGTGGACCTGTGTGGCGGCTATGTGCCGCAAGCTCCCGGGATGCATGAGATTGCACATCAAGAGGTGGAACGGCTGGTTGGCCAGTATCGCCCCACCGTTCCACAACAAATCCGAGACGCTATTCGTAGCCACTTTCAAAAGAAATACCGTGATGTGACAATAGCCGACTATGGACAACAACCGTGAGGGGTGTCGTGGCGATGGGTCTCAAAAATAAGTCATCATCCCCAAATAACAGCACAGAAAAGGATTACAACGAAAAGAAATGAAATTGCTTGCCAAACTCCGATGGCGGGCACGAAGACTGAGACGAGGAAGGAACCCCATCAACCATTGTTGACATCGCAGCGCGGAACAAAAAACCAAAACACACTCACATCGAGCCCTACGCCGCACGTCGCTCGTAGTGCTTCAACAAACCACCTAACGATTCATGACAGGCAATCTCATTGAGATTAAAGTCCTCAATCGGCGCGGGCGTTGGAAGGTCGGACATAATCGGCACATTACCAAGTCCCCTGTGAGGCCGTTCGTAGTGGTAGTGATGCAGCCAAGTTTTGAGAATATACCGCAGATGCTCTTCACCGAAAACAACAAAGTGGTTGAGACACTCGGATTTAACTCTGGAAACGCAGCTTTCAGCGTAGGAATTCAAATCCGGAGCCCGCGCAGGAATTGGCCTGAACTCGATGCCGTCAATTTCGAGGATTGAACAAAATTGTTTCGTGAACTTTGCGTCACGATCACGGATGATATGCGTGGGTTGGAACTCGGGCTTTTCGTCCGCAAAGACCATGCTCATGTTCCGAGCCACCTGCGCCATCCATGCACCGTCGGGATTGGGCGTCATGCCGGCGATGTGGACCTTGCGTGTGTATAGATGAATGAAAAACAGCACGAAATAGGTGACTGGCCCACGTTTGGTCCACACGGTCTTCGTAAAGAAATCGGTGGCCC
>JAEWUR010000257.1 GCA_023397045.1 Planctomycetota bacterium | reverse complement strand
GCGGTAAGTTCAACGGCATCGCACGCATCGACGAGCGCCCGGGATGGCCGCCCCCGATCAAACCCCGTCATTTCGTGAGCACTATGCCAATGTCCTCTGAAAACCATTTCTCCGGCCGTCCGCTCCGATCGCGAGTCTTTCTGGTCGACGACCATCCGCTGGTTCGCCGCGGCCTGGCCGATATCATCGGGCGCGAATCCGACCTGGAGGTCTGCGGCGAGGCCGCCGACGTCCAGGAAGCCATCCGCGAAGTCCAACACGCCCAGCCCGACATCGTCGTCGTCGACCTGACGCTCAAGACGGGCCACGGGCTGGAACTGATCGAGAAGCTCAAAGATCGCAACGCCCACGTCAAGATCCTCGTTTCGTCCATGCACGACGAGACGCTTTTCGCCGAGCGCGTCCTGCGCGCCGGCGCGATGGGCTACGTTTCGAAGCAGGAGCCGCCCGAGATGCTGCTCCGGGCTATCCGGCAGGTGCTCCAAGGCGACGTCTACCTCAGCCCGCGCATGACCAGCCGACTGCTGCACGGCGTCGCCCGAGGACACGCGACCCAAGACGACCCGGTCCAGAACCTCTCGAACCGCGAGATCGAAGTGTTCGAGATGATCGGCCAAGGCCTGACCGTCCAACAGATCGCCATGCGGCTGCATCTGAGCCCGAAGACCATCGAAACGCATCGCGAAAAGGTCAAGCAGAAGCTGAACGTCAAAAGCAGCGCCGAATTGAATCGTCACGCGGTCCAGTGGGTGCTCGAACGCGGCTGGCCCTCGACGACGCCCGAAACGAACTAGCATGCATCCAAAAAAACCGTCCCCTCTCCCTTTGGGAGAGGGTTAGGGTGAGGGCTGTTCCGTAAGGCCGCTGTGTGCCACTGGCTCTGCCAGTGCCCGGATTCGACCACAATTCAGCACGAGCACTGGCAAAGCCAGTGGCACACAACACCTTCCAAAATCATGGTTCCGCAAATCGAGCGCACGACGCTCGTAGTCTGTCCAGATCGTCGTTGCTAATGGAAGGATCTGTGTCTCGGAATCGTAACCCGAAGCGTAAGCGAGGGACAGCCTCGCTTACGCTTCGGGTTACGATAATCCGTCAATTCGTCAACTTGAATCGGACAGACCGCTACCGCGCATCGGTGGCGATAAAAACCTTCATCGACCGCGCTTCCATCGTGACCACGCCGTTGGCCGATGCCGGCGGGCCGTCGAGTTGTGGATAAATGTCCGCGGGGCTCTCGGCCGCCGTGTCGACGAACAATCGCCAATCGATCTCCCGGACGACCGACGGCACCAAGAAATGCCGAGCATCGGTTCCCGCGTGGAAAAACATCAAGACGTGGTGGTTCAGCGGCGAATCCTGGCTCTCGGGCGGCACCGCCGCCAAAAGACAGATCAGACTGCGAGAATCGCCGGACCATTCGGCGCTGCCGCCGCTCGAGCCGAACCAACTTACGTCGGGCAGGCCGCCGGGACGGAACGGTCGGCCGTGGAGAAACTCGCATTGCCGCACGGTCGGTTCATTGACGCGAAAAGCCGTCAGCGCGGCGCAGAACCGCGTCAGTCCCTTGTTCTTCTCGATCAGCTTCCAGTTGAACCAACTGATCTCGTTGTCTTGGCAGTAGGCGTTGTTGTTGCCCAACTGCGTGCGGCGGCACTCGTCGCCCGACAAGAGCATGGGCACGCCCTGGCTCAATAGCAGCGACGTCAGCATGTTCTTGATTTGGCGGAGCCGAATCGTTTCGACGGCCGTGCGTCGCGTCGGTCCTTCGACGCCGTAGTTGTAGCTGTAGTTGTTCGATTCGCCGTCGCGGTTGCCTTCGCCGTTGTCGTCGTTGTGCTTCTCGCTGTACGAAACGAGGTCGTTCATCGTGAAGCCGTCATGGGCCGTGATGAAGTTGATGCTGTGATACGGCTTGCGTCCGCTCGCCTGATACAGATCGCTCGAACCGGCCAGTCGCGTGGCCAACGGGCCGAGCATGTTCGAATCGCCGCGCCAGAATCGCCGCAGGTCGTCGCGATAGTGGCCGTTCCATTCGGCCCAGCGATGGCTGCCGAACGTGCCGACCTGATAGCCGCCGGCGGCGTCCCAGGCCTCGGCGATAATCTTCGTATCGGCCAACAGCGGATCTTCGCCGATCGATTCGACGACCGGCGGATTCGGCACCAAGTCGCCGTTCCGGTTTCGGCTGAGGATCGAGGCCAGATCGAATCGGAACCCGTCGATATGATAGTTGTGAACCCAATAGCGGAGGCAGTGGAAGATCATCTCGCGGACGATCGGATGGTTGCCGTTGAGCGTGTTGCCGCAGCCCGAGTAGTTGCGATAGGACCCGCCGCCGTTCTCGAGCATGTAGTAGACGCGGTTCTCCAGCCCCTTGAAGCTGAACGTCGGTCCAAACTCGTTGCCTTCGGCCGTGTGATTGAAGACCACGTCGAGAATCACCTCGATGCCGGCCCGGTGCAACGCTCGGACCATTTCCTTGAACTCGCGCACCTGGCTGCCCGGCGCCTCGCCGACGGCATAGCCCCGATGCGGCGAGAAAAACGCCATCGGGTCGTATCCCCAGTAGTTCGTTCGCGGCGGCGTCACGCCGAAACAGTCGTTC
>JAEWUR010000195.1 GCA_023397045.1 Planctomycetota bacterium | reverse complement strand
CGGCTTTGGATGCAATCTCGTGACAACCCAATGCCTCGGCCGCCTTGGCCAGTTCGCAACATGTCTGCACATACTTGCCGGCAAACGCGGCGGCCGTCTGCGCATCGATGGTTCGGGCGATCCGATCGTCCCAATCGAAAAACATCCAGATGTCTTGTCCGGCAGGTTGCTGGATGTCTTTCCACCGAATGGGCAGGCTGTCGTACTTATCAAGGATGGCCATCAAGTCATCGAGGCGCTCCTTCAGGAATTCCGAATCCCCACTGCATTGGAAGTAGTCAATCGCCGCCAGCGCCCAATCGAGCGTGTAGGGCGCGATGCCCGTCAAATCTGGTATCGGGCGAGTCCCCTTCGGCAGGAATCCTTCAAGATTCGAACGAACGAGCGAATACTGTCCAAAGACATCCATGACAGCCGTCTGAATGACGCGAGAGTCGCCTGCCCAAGGAAACCGGTCGACGCGATCCAGACAGAGCGTTTGCAGCCTGCCGCTGGCCTGCTGCCCATTCTCCAACGGTTGGCCCATCACGGCATGCACCGAGTAAGCGCACATCTCCCAAATCCGCGTCAGTTCATCGTCGCTGCATTCAAAACTCCCAACGTAGTCGCATGGAAGAAGCTGGCATAAGCCATGTACCTGGTGAACCACGATCGGACCGGTCGGATTGTCGAAATGAATCCATGCGAATCGCATACTGCCCCAACCACCGTGGGCAATGACCGGCCGGAAAGATTGCCTTTGTGCGTTCGCCTCCGGGCCGACCGTATAGGTTCTCGTCGGCAACATTGCCTCTCCCGTCTCGATCGACATCTTCGTCCCAACAGGGACTTCCGCCTGGAATTCAATCGTGCCGGGCATCGTGCGGCCAAGATCCACCAACAGCGTAAGACGCGTTCTCTCTCCGCCGCCAAATCGCGGGCTGAACGGCTTGCCCTCCAACAATTCCGGCACTTCATAACAGTCGATATTGCTTGGATTCTCAGGATTCCCCCTCGCGATGAACTGAACGAAGCGGGGTTGTATTGCAACGGTCGCCAGTTGGTTGTTCGTTCCAGGCGATTGCGTTGGCCATTGTTTGTTTCTCGTCGGATCGAGCGTCCCGATGCGCCAAAGCCGACGAAAACCGGCCTGCTCGTTTGACGGCCCGGCCACGTGGTCCGACGCCGCTACGGAGTTTTTCGTTTCAGGCTCGGTATCTGCCGATCGAGCAATGCCGGCACAGCATAGGAAGGCGACGACGAATTGTACTGCAACGGTGAGATATCTTTGGTTCAGCATCGTGTTTTTCGCTTGCGGCTTCGTAACAATGGCGGGCGCACGACATCCGAGGGCTTTGCATCGCAGACGGTGGATGAATACGCGACGGCGTTTTCACTCCTCCAAAGCGAAGTCGTAACACCGCTTGCCGGAGGTGATCTCGCAGGTGAGTGTACTTCGGGTATTGTACTTATCAGGCAATACTTGCTTGAGATCATCGATCATCGGGCTATCGGGCGAGCCAAGATACAGTGGTTTTTTTCCAAGAACCTTGAACCCTTCAATCTTGACGCTTTTCGAGCCCGTCGCAAGTCGGACCGTGTATCGGCCGTTCTCGATGATCGCCGCCGCGGTGGGACTGTCGCCGTTGGTCGGCAAAAAGGTGATGCTTCCCTTTTCCAACGGCTGACCGTGGAAGGTGACCGTACCGTCGATGTCGATCAGTCCGTCGCTGCTGCAACCAGCCGAACAGAGCATCAACACCAGCGAACCACTCACCGCATATCGCAGAATACGCAACATCGATCGCTCCTCTCTCAAGTTAGTCAACACCGGTCGTCACTTCGCCACCGCTGATGGTGCTGACTGCCCGCCAAGTGTTCACGGCAATCGTGTCTGCGACAAAATGCACGGACCCATCGCCAAATACGGTGTTCACGCCGCCCGGATGCCGGCTACGCGAACTGAGGTACACCGGTTCCGTCTCTTGGCAAGGACCGGGATCGTTCGGAGTTGATCCATGGCAAATCGTTGTATCGATCCCTGAGTTGGGGGTGTTAAGCGTCATGAATTGGCAGGAGCCGCGGTCGTTATTGAAGAAGTCGCCGCGAAAGTCGTAGTCCGTATCGCTAACCGCCTGGACCACTTCGCCCATAAACATGGTGTTGGATAGTCCGTCCGGAATACTCGCGGGAGATGATTGCCAGTGCGCGCTGAATGGCCCCATTCGGAATTGCGGCGGCGGGATGCCGGCGCCCGTCGGCTCCGCTTGGTAAAGGTCGCAATAACCCCAGTTCACGACGTAGTTGCTGCGAGCGCGCGTGATGCCGTCTCCTTTCCACATTCCGCCCGGCCGATCACTTGGGCAATAGTAGAGCGGAACAGGAGTCGCAATCAATGGCCGATTCTGGAAAACGTGGAAATCGTC
This sequence comes from Planctomycetota bacterium, assembly GCA_023397045.1. GTDB lineage: Bacteria > Planctomycetota > Planctomycetia > Pirellulales > Thermoguttaceae > JAEWUR01. The sequence goes on along the minus strand of JAEWUR010000195.1, from coordinate 636 downwards.
GTTGAAATCGTATCGCTCATAGAGGTTCATCTGTTCAAGGTAGGGCCAGAGGGACACGGGAAACGTTTGCCGTCGAAATACGCCCGGCCATACTTTGCCGGGAGGATAGTCGGTGGCGGCCGAATAGCCCCAGGCGAGCATGCCATAGGGGTAGACCTGATAGGTGCTCTCGTAATTCGCCATCGCCAACCCCCATTGCTTGAGGTTGTTGCTGCATTGCATGCGTCGAGCCGCCTCGCGAGCCGCCTGAACGGCCGGCAGCAGCAGCGCGATCAAGATGCCGATGATCGTGATGACCACAAGCAACTCAACTAACGTGAACCCATCTCTTTTGAATGAATATCGCATGATCTCTCTCCGACATCTATAATGTACCATACCGCCGCCATGTTTGCGCTTTCGCAATACATATCCAACGCCGACCAGTCCCACCGTGGATAAGGACAAAAGCGTTCCTGGTTCGGGCACTGGCACCGCATTCAAATAGGTCGGCGTGCTCGTCAGGTTAATCCATCCCCAATCCCTGTTGTAGACTAGATGAGGATCTCCTGTCGTCCATGCAGCCAACGTCTTCTCACCACCCGTCGCCCAAGCAAACTCAAGCAGCCAGTCGGTCGGCTCCACCCACCATCCATC
>JAEWUR010000023.1 GCA_023397045.1 Planctomycetota bacterium | reverse complement strand
GCGGGTTGGATTCCGCTGGCGAAGTGCCTTGCCGGAGAGAGTGCGATGGCGCCGAAGTTCAACTATGCGATGTGCAACGAGACCTACGGCGACTGGCCGTTCGAGAAGGCATTCGCCCTGGTGGCCGACGCCGGATACACGGGCCTCGAGATCGCGCCATTCACGATCGAGCACAACGTCAACGACATTTCGGCCAAGCGTCGAACGGAAATTCGTCGGCTGGCCGAGAAGAACGGTCTCGACATCCTCGGGCTGCACTGGCTGTTGGCGAAGACCGAAGGCCTGCACTTGACCAGTTCCGACGAAGCGGTCCGGCAGAGAACGGCCGACTATCTCGTAGCCCTGGCGAACTTGTGCGCCGACCTGGGCGGCAAGATCATGGTTTTCGGTTCACCCAAGCAGCGCGACCTGGCGCCCGGCATGAGTCAGGAACAGGGCATGACCTATGCGGCCGAGGTTTTTTCGGCGGCCCTGCCGGAGCTTGAAAAGAACGACGTTACGGTCGCCTTGGAGCCGCTGACGACCAAGGAAACCAACTTCATGACCACGGCCGCCGAGGGCGTCGCGCTGATGGATCGGGTCGATTCACCGCGAATCGGTTTGCATCTCGACTGTAAGGCGATGTGTGGCGAGCCGACGCCGATTCCCGAGTTGATTCGCAAGTTCCACAAGCAGATGGTCCACTTCCATGCGAACGACCCAAACCTGCAAGGCCCCGGATTCGGCAAACTCGATTTCGTGCCGATCATGCAAGCGCTCCACGACGTCGGCTACAACGGCTGGGTGTCGGTCGAGGTGTTCGACTATACGCCGGGCGTGGAACGGCTAACCCGGGACAGCATCGCTTACATGCGGAAATGCGCCGAGAAGATCGTCGGGACATGACGGCGTCAGAAATGCCCGCTTTTTGACAGCGGGCGTCCAAATAACCTTCACGATTCTGGGAATTGGAAAATCCGCCGCCACCCTTTGGGAGGCGGCTCCAAGCGGGCGCAAAGCTCCCAGGATCGCGCAAGGCCATTTTGGCTCCGCCCTTCTATTTTACCTGACCGGACCCACCGGCATCTTGCGCGGGAAAATTCGCGATCCGGACGATCCGGTCGTTCCGGTCCTGCCAAGTTTTTGCTTTCGAGCGCCGAGGAATATTGGAAAGGGGCGTTGGCCGGACGAAATAACACTTGGGGACCTGGGCCTGGTCCGCACGCCGGACATACCCGCAGATTAGGGGAACGCAGGATGAGGACATCACGGATGACGAAACGAATTCTGACAATCGCGCTAATCGCCGCCGTGTCGGTGGCGGTCGATCGCGCACGAGGCGAAGATGAAGAGCTGCCCTTGCCATTTCATACGATCGAAGGCGTAGGCGGCGGAGCGATCACGCCGATGGCCTACCTGGTCAATCCGGCGCCCGAGGGCACGATCTTCGGCAAGCCGTCCATCGCCGGCTCCTACGTGGGGCTTCAGGACAAAAACTTGAGCGTTCTGAGCATCACCGAGAACTTGTGGGGACGGATCGAGTTCGGTTTTGCGGCCGATCGCCTCGGGCTGGGCAGTCTGCCCGGCGCCGTGGAAGACGCGACCACCGTCAATCTCTATCGCGGCGACGTGATGTTGTACAACTTCAACGTTCGCGCGTTGTTGATCAAGGAGAACTACAACGACATCGCATGGATGCCCGCCATCACGGTCGGCGCAACGTTTAAGACCAACGAAGGCATTCGCGACATCAATCAGCGGTTGGGCGGCGCGCTCAACGCGATCGGGTATGCCCGGGAAAACGGAACTGATTTCACGTTGACCGCCACGAAGACGCTAGTCACGCCGGGTTTGGGGATGCCCATCGTCTTGACCGGCGGCGTTCGAGAAAGCCAGGCGGCCAACCTCGGCTTCCTGGGATTCAGCGACACGTATCGCGCCACGTTCGAAGGCAGCGTCGCCGTGATTCCGCACGAGCGGTGGCTTGTCGCCTACGAGTTCCGCGGCAAGGAAAACCCCTACACGATGGCCCTCGCTCCTTTGATCGGCGACGAGGACAACTGGCAGACCTTCGACGTGGCCTATGTCCTGAACAAGCAGACGACGCTGTGCGGCGGTTACGCGATGTTGGGCACGCTGGCGAACAGCGAAGCCAACAACGGCTGGTTCGTGCAACTGAAGTACGAGTTTTAAGAGCGGTCACGGGCAATGGTAGTCTTCGTGCGTGTCGAGAGGACCGTGCGTTCTCTCGACACGCTTTTTCTTTTCTTGGCGTTCCTGCCGGCTTCTCGGGAGTTTTTGTTGCAGCACACGATGGATGCCCCAAAAGCCTGGACCCGCAGACGCATTTTGTCACCCCGCTGCCGTGGATACATTGAAAAAACGCGGAATTTCGTTGACAATTCGATTCGAGCGTTTCTAGAATTAAAGGCAGCAAGGACGCACGATGTCGAGCGAAGATTGCCAAAGTCTTTATTTCTCGAAACTGACGCGGTGTCCAATCCGAAAGGGCGCTTCCGTATTCGTGGAGTTTCGGTCGCGTGACCAAAGTGTCCACGGGACGTGAACCGCGCCGTTTTGAATTGCACTTCGCGGCAGTTTGAGAGGGCAACTTTATTGAGGTGCTTCAATGGTCAGAAAAACGACCGCGTTTCTTTCGGTTTTGATGTTGGCGGGGATTGTTACCGCGATCAGTTCGTCGGACGCCTACGGCGCGAAGTGGTATCCGTTCTACGGCTATCACCGGCCGAGTTATCTGAGTGAGCGGGCGACGGCAACAGTGCAATCGACCGCCCGACCGTCGGCAACGGTGCGGTATTGTCCGACGTCGCAAACCGAAGCGACGCTCAGCCAACCCGCGACGTCGCAGAGCCGCAACAGCAGCCACTGGTATCGGTTCTACGGCAACCGCCGGCCGAGCTACATGGACGAGTGATCGACTCAGTGCGGACGCCGCTTGGCGGTCTTGCGATGCGGCCGATATCCGGTCGACGGCGGCCTTGACGGTCCGCGCTGCGTTTTGCCGGCCTGTTTGATTTTCGGCGCTCGCGACGGGATCAGGCAACCGGCACGGTCGCCGATCAGGTCGGCGCGGCCGCATTCCATCAGCGCCTCATGCACGTCGGCGTAGTTCTCCGGCTTGAAGTATTGCAGCAGCGCTCGTTGAAGCCGCCGTTCTTTGGCGCCGCGAGCGACATGCACCGGCCGACCGGTCCAGGGATCCAAGCCCGTGTAAAAGAGGCACGTCGCGACGTCCATCGGGCCGGGAATGAAATCCTGCACCTTGTCGGGCTTGAGGTCGTGCCGCTTGAGGTACAACGCCAGCTCGATCATCGCGGCCAGATCGCAGCCGGGATGTCCGGCGATGAAATAGGGCACGAGGAATTCGCATTTCTTGGCGGCGGCCGCCTCGCGTTGGAACTGCTGCGAGAAATCCTCGAACGTTTCGATCGGCGGTTTTTGCATATGGCCGAGGACGCCGGGATCGACGTGTTCCGGCGCGACCTTCAGCAGCCCA
>JAEWUR010000157.1 GCA_023397045.1 Planctomycetota bacterium | reverse complement strand
GCGGATCCGTTCACCCCCGCCCGCCTACCCCAAAAATGCCGATGAATGCCATGCACTATCACCGCCTATGGAAATGGGGTCGATGGTGTATCCTGCTCCTGCTCGGTCTCGCTATCGTCGAAACGTGGCTGCTCGCCGGCCTGATTCGTCCTTATCGCGTATCGGGCGACTCGATGGCGCCGGCGCTGCTCGGCATCCACCGCGAACGGACCTGCGAGGCGTGTGGGCGGCGTTTTTCCTACAGCACCGACACTGGACCGGAGGTTGCCCGGGTCGCCTGCCCGAATTGCGGCCACGCGACAACCGACATCGACGCATCGCCCGAGAAGCCGTCCGACCGCGTCCTGATCGATCGGCTCGCGTTTATGTTGCGACCGCCGCGCCGTTGGGAGACCACCGCCTTCCGCCTGCCGTGGAACGCGGGTCAGGTGGCCGTCAAACGGATGGTTGGCCTGCCGGGCGAGTCGATCGAAATCCGCCACGGCGACGTCTATGCCAACGGCAAGATCCTCCGAAAAGACCTCGAACAACAACGAGCCGTCGCCATTCTCGTCAACGACGACCGTTTTGAGCCGGTGCATGACGGCGCGGCGCAATCGCGATGGAAGCCCGAACAGCCCGGCACCGGCTGGACGAGGTCCAACGGCTCACTGCAACACATCGCCCCGTCCGATGCCAACATCACGGACTGGCTCGTCTACCACCACGATCGCCAATCGCCGGTGACCGATCTCTGCTATTACAATCCGTCGCAGCCGCAGCGCGTTGAACAGACGCACCCGGTCGCCGACCTGATGGTGTCGTTCCGGCTGAGCGATATTTCCGGCGACGGCGAGATCATCGTTCGCCTCGGCGACGGCGATCGCGATTTCCAAGTGCGAATGCAACACGGCCACGCAAAAAACTCCTCGCCGTCCACCGAAAACCAAACTCCCATCTCCGGCGGCGATCATCTCGTCGAGGTTTCGATCGTCGACCAACAATTCTTGGTGGCGGTCGATGGCAAGACCATACTGGTGCGACTTTTCGACCGACCCGGACCGCCGCATCCGACAAATTGTCCCGTGGCAATCGGCGTCCGCGGACTCGATGCCACGATTTCGAACCTTCAGGTCTTCCGGGACGTATTTTACACAATCCCCCTGGAACCGCGCGGCAGCAAGCGTTGCGCCGGGCCAATTCGACTGGGCGAGAACGAATTCTACGTGCTCGGCGACAATAGCCCGGTTTCGGACGACAGCCGCACCTGGCCGGCGCCGGCTGCCGTCGACGCTAAGTTTTTGGTAGGCAAGCCATTACTTGCCATCCCGTCGCTCACACTGCCCCTTGGGGGGGCTCGTTGTTTTCAAGTTCCGAATCCGACCGAAATCCGGTATATTCGATAGATATGCCCAATCGCCAACCCGAGGCAATCCATGGCACATCGAGAACACGCCCAAAAGACGGAAGTATCGGAGGAGACCAAGCGTCTCCTGCCCTCGTTCGCCGTCGTTCGCGAGTTGGCCGAACAGCTTATCCTGATCTTCTGCCTCGTCTTCCTGTTCCGGACCTTTGCCGCCGAGGCGTTCGTCATCCCGACCGGATCGATGGCCCCGACGTTGCAGGGACGCCACAAGGACGTTACCTGCCCGAAGTGCGGCTTTGCCTACGCCGTCGGCGAGATCGTCGACCCCGACGGCAATCTGCGGCGGGACGAACGGACCGGCAGGGCGCTCGAGACCGTCGCGGCCACCTGCCCAATGTGCCGCTACAGCGCCGTGCTGAACGAGCCCGGTCAAACGTGTCCTTCCTGCAACGGAGACCGCGTCGAAGTGGACAAGACGGCCTACCAACATTCCGAACCGGAACGTTGGGACGTGGTCGTATTCCGGTTTCCCGGCGACCTGCCCTCGGTGCCGCCGGCCTTTCGAGGTGATGCCCGCACGAACTACATCAAGCGATTGATCGGACTGCCCGGCGAAACGATCCGCATCCAGCGCGGAGACATCTTCGTGTCGTCGTCGGGAGCAACGCAACCGGAGGACGCCGATTTTTCGATCGCACGCAAACCGCCGAGCAAACTCCTGGCCATGCTCCAGCCGGTCTTCGACAACGACTTCATGCCCCAGATCGCCCGATCCGGTTGGCCGGCCCGTTGGCAGCCCGACGATGCGAATGCAGAAGCAACATGGACCTCGGAAAATGGCACAACGTTCACCGTCGAAGGGTCGGCCGGCGGCGAACACTGGTTGCGATATCGTCACTTGGTCCCCTCGCATCCGCAGTGGCGACAACTCGAAGCCGATCCGTCGAACGTTCCACGGATCGAACCGCAGTTGATCACCGACTTCACCGCCTACGACACCAACCGGAACCAGACGGAAAACCCCTCGCCATCGCCCAGCGCGTTGGGCGTCCATTGGGTCGGCGATCTGGCGATTGCCTGCACGGCCGAGTCGATCGATGGCCAAGGTGTGCTGACCTTCGAACTGCGCGAAGGTGGGCGGCGATTCCAATGCCGATTCGATCTGACGACCGGGCAGGCCTCGCTTTCCATCACGGGGCAAGACATGTCCGAGTGGCATCCCACGGCGCAGACGAGCGTCCAAGGCCAAGGCCGACACGACATCCTCTTCTCGAACTGCGACAACCAACTGCTCCTTTGGGTCGACGGCCAGCCGGTTTCGTTCGACCAACCGACCGCGTACGACGATCTGCAAAACATTCGGCCGGACGAATCCGATCTGTCGCCGGTCGGCGTGGCGGCCAGCGACGCGCGCGTGCGGATCGATCATCTGCGCGTCTTGCGCGACATCTACTATCTGGCCATCCAGAGCGAAGCCGACGGCGCGCGTCCCTACGATGTCCAATACCGGCCCGACCATGCCCGGCCCGACGAGTTCTGGCTGCCGAAATCCCCGCGTCGCCACGTCGATTTCCCGCTGGCCGCCGACCAGTTCTTCGTTTTGGGCGACAACAGCGCGACGAGCAAGGACGGGCGGCTCTGGGGTTGGAACAACCACTGGGTGCCGCGCGAATTGCTGATCGGAAAAGGCCTCGTGCTCTCCTGGCCGTGCTACTCCTTCAATGTCCCATGGATCAATACGCCGTTCCCCTACTACCCCGACTTCGATCGCATGGGACGGATACGATAGGCGGCCGACCTCGCCGCAAAAGGACCCCTTCATCGCTATGGCAAAACGCAAACCTTCCTCGACGACACCCCGGACAAGCCCTCCCGACGCGACCAAGAAGAAAGACGTTCCGGAGGCCTCCGGATCGCATTTCCTCTCGGCGGCAGCCATTCGCGAAGCGATCGAATCGCTCGTCATCGCCATCATCCTCGCGTTCCTGTTCCGCTCGTTCGAGGTCGAAGCGTTCGTCATCCCGACCGGCTCGATGGCCCCGACGCTGATGGGCCGCCACAAGGATCTCGACTGCCCGAAATGCGGCGACAACTATCAGGTCAGCGCGAGCGAAGGCGTTACGCCCGACGGCGCGCTCAAGGGTCCGGAATATCAGACCGCCGCCGGGACCTGCCCCATGTGCCGATACACCGACATGCAACTGAACGAAGAACCCTCGTTCAGCGGCGACCGAATCCTGGTGAGCAAATTGGCCTACCAGATGACCGATCCCGAGCGATGGGACGTGATCGTGTTCAAATTCCCCGGCGACGCAACAACCGACGCGCGGACGAACTTCATCAAACGGTTGGTCGGTCTGCCCGGCGAAACCGTCCGCATCCAACACGGCGACATCTGGATCCAACGCGGCGGCGAACCGTTCGCCATCGCGCGCAAGCCGCCGAAAAAACTCCTGGCCGTGCTCCAACCGGTGTTCAA
>JAEWUR010000766.1 GCA_023397045.1 Planctomycetota bacterium | reverse complement strand
TTGTTAAACAACGCACCGGCCGGCGCCTTCTGGACGATCTCCTCCAGCGACATGCTTTCGTAGGGCGTCCCCGCAACCAGTTTATTCAAATTCGCCAAGTATCCCGCGTGATGCTTGCCGTAGTGATACGAAATCGTCTCCTTCGAGATCAGCGGCGACAGCGCGTCGTCGGGCCAGGGCAGGGGAGGCAACGTGAAAGCCTCCGAGGCAGCCCATGCCCGAGACGCCAGAAGCCACGGCCCAGCCGCCGCACCGACCGACGCCCACTGCAAAACCCTCCGCCGAGAAATGCGTGCTGTTTTCTTCATCTGCCTATCCTTTCCAATAGCCTGGACTGCAAAAACCCATATTCCACGGAATCATAGGTCCGAAACCGCGAAAAAACAACCCTCTCCCGGGCCAACCGCCGCCAACCCCGCCGCACCTCAACCAGGAGATCGGCCAAGCCGCGTGCAGCCCCTTTCCATGCCAACGACAACCCGTTGCCGCAACCCACCTAAACCATTATGCTATTATACGGTTATGCCTCCTCACGCGCCCGTAGCTCAAAGGATAGAGCAACGGATTTCTAATCCGTTGGTTGCAGGTTCGAATCCTGCCGGGCGTGCTTCTCTAAGACCATCGGGAGCTTGAACTTACGTCAGATGGCCTTCAGGTGTTTTCAACCAAATCCTGGTCGGTGTCACGTAAAGTGTCACGTTCTTGCCGACCCTACCTGCTTCCTTCGGCAATTCGCGTTTAGTCGGCGACAGAATCGTAATCCTATAGATGTTTACCGATCTCTGAAATCGTCACCTCTGGCACCATGCAATCCAGCTTTCGCTTCTCGTACCAGACGAGCGTAGGCACGAAAAGTCATCCTGATTCTGGCATTTTTCGTCCGTTCGCCATCTTTCAAACTGGAAGATCACAACCTGAGATGTTCCAGTTCTGAGTGCCATGTCGATCCGGCTCGGACCATGCAGGAGACCCAAACGACTTACCTTCAAGCTGTCGGTTGATGTGTGTCATACACCCGGCTTGGTACATCTGGTTGACAGCAACTGCCAGAAACCGATAATAGGCTTTTTCTTCTGTGGTAGTCACCAGCCCTTGTGCGAGGGAATCCTTATGGCGGCCGACCGTGGCAGCAGTGTGTTCACCATCGATGAACTTGCTGAATACCTGAAAATCTCGAAATCAACGCTCTACAAGCTTGCGCAAGAGGGCAGCATTCCCGGCCAGAAGGTCGGCAAGCATTGGCGATTCCACAAAGATACTGTGAACGACTGGCTTCGCCAACGAAGTCCGGTTTCCCTGCGGCCGAATGCTGATTCCACAAAATAACACGAATTAAACAACAGACTGCAACTTGCGATATCGCGTCAGAAAGAAGCCGAGATAGGATAACCTACGCCAATGGAACTCCTTGACAATGTTAGTCAACTGCTTGGCGACAGCCTCAAGCGATCGGTCCAACCTGGCATGAAGCTTAAGATTGCGGCATCGTGTTTTTCCATTTACGCGTTCGAGGCACTGAAGACTGAGTTGGAAAGGCTTGGCTCATTTGAGTTTATTTTTACATCGCCAACTTTTGTTCCTGATGAAGTAACCGATGCAGATCGTAAGGTTCGGCGAGAGTTTTTCATCCCCAAGGTGGAGCGAGAGCGGGGTTTCTACGGCAGCGAGTTCGAAATTCAACTCAAGAATAAACTTACCCAGAAAGCGATAGCCAAAGAGTGTGCCGAGTGGATGCGGCGAAAGGCAACATTTCGGTCAAACCGCAGCAAAGCCCCAATGCAACAGTTTATTTGTCTCGACGGGGAGTCAGGTCGAGCGGTCTATCAGCCCCTGCACGGCTTCACGGCCGTTGATCTGGGATACCAACGCGGCAACGCTGTATCCAATTTTGTCAGCCGGATTGATGAGCCTTCTTTCGTTTCGACATATCTCTCATTGTTCGACCAAGTTTGGAACGACCCGGAAAAGATCCAGGATGTCACTGAAATCCTATGCGACCACATCGCAAACGTCTATCAAGAGAACTCGCCCGAGCGTATTTACTTCTTGATGTTGTTCAACATCTTCAGTGAGTTCCTAGAAAACATCACGGACGACGTATTACCCAATGACTTAACTGGTTACCAAGACAGTCTCATCTGGAACAAACTCTACAACTTCCAACGTGATGCGGCCACCGGCATAATCAACAAGCTAGAGACCTACAACGGCTGCATCCTGGCCGATAGCGTTGGCCTGGGAAAGACCTTCTCGGCTCTCGCCGTTATCAAATATTACGAACTTCGCAACCGCTCAGTTCTTGTGCTTTGCCCCAAAAAACTCGCGGACAATTGGCTAAATTACAATCGCAACCTGACCACCAACATTTTCGCTCGCGATCGATTCAATTATGACGTACTTTGCCATACAGACCTTCAGCGTACCAGTGGCGAGTCATTTGGAACACCGCTGAACCGCATCAACTGGGGCAACTACGACCTGGTCGTCATTGATGAATCTCACAATTTCCGAAACAATGAAGCATTCAAGGACCGCGAGACTCGATATCAACGTCTTTTGAACTCGGTCATCCGCCAGGGCGTCAAGACAAAGGTTCTCATGCTTTCGGCAACTCCGGTCAATAATCGCTTTTCTGATTTGCGGAATCAGCTTGCCCTGGCATACGAAGGCGAATCAGAAACTCTTCGAGAGAAACTGGGGGTCAGCAGAGACATTGAGGAGATTTTTCGGCGTGCCCAAGCTGTGTTCAATACATGGTCGAAATTGCCGCCAGAAGAACGGACGGCCGAAGCCATTCTCAATGCACTGGATTATGATTTTTTCGAGCTTCTCGACAGTGTGACTATTGCCCGTTCTCGCAAACATATTGAAACATTCTATGACACCGCCGATATCGGTAGCTTCCCCGAACGCCGCAAGCCTATCTCAGTGCATTGCCAGCTGACCCATCGGGCAGACGTCATTGGTTTCAACGAGATTTTCGCTCAGTTGTCCATGCTCCAGCTCGCCGTCTATGCTCCGGTGAGCTACATCCTACCGAGTCGATTGGCAAAATACGAGGCCATGTATGACACCGA
>JAEWUR010000756.1 GCA_023397045.1 Planctomycetota bacterium | reverse complement strand
GATCCCAACACTTCGGATTATCGATGCGGCGGCCAATCGAGCCCGGGAAGGTTTGCGAACGATCGAGGATTATTTGCGATTCGTTCTCGACGATCGGCATTTGACGGGCTTGTGCAAGCAGTTGCGGCACAACTTGACCCGGGCGCTCGGGCGCATTCCGATGGAAGTCCGACTGGCCGCACGCGATACCGAGGCCGACGTGGGTACGTCGCTGACGACGCCGGAAGAGCAACGGCGCAGCGGAGGCATCGAGGTGCTTCGGGCCGGCTTCGCGCGGTTGCAGGAGTCGCTGCGTTCGTTGGAAGAGTATGGCAAACTGGTCGACGTGGCGATGGCCGGCGACTGCAAGCAGTTGCGGTATGAGACCTACACGCTCGAACGTGCCGCAGAGACGACCTCCGGCAGCCTCCAGCGGTTGGCCGAGGCGCGGCTGTACGTGTTGATCCACGGCCAGCCGTCGATGGAAGCGTTCGAATCGCTGGCGCGCGTGTTGATCGAGGCGGGAGTTCACGTCCTCCAGCTTCGCGACAAGTCGCTGGCCGATCGGGAACTGCTGGATCGCGCAAGATTGCTTCGCGAAATGACTCGCGGCAAACAAACGCTGTTCGTCATGAACGACCGGCCGGATTTGGCCGTGTTGGCTCGGGCGGATGGCGTTCATGTGGGCCAGGAGGAGTTGTCGGTCAAGGACGTTCGCGCGATCGTGGGGCCCGAGATGCTCGTCGGCGTTTCGACGCACACGATCGAACAGGCGAGGCAGGCCGTGCTCAACGGAGCGAGTTACCTTGGCGCCGGTCCGACGTTTCCGTCGGGCACGAAGACGTTCGACCGTTTTGCCGGGCTCGAATTTCTCCGGGAAGCGGCCGACGAGATTCGGTTGCCGACGTTCGCCATCGGCGGCATCGACCGGAACAATGTGGGCCAAGTCCTCGCGACGGGAATAACGCGAATCGCGGTCAGCGGGGCGATCGCGGATGCGGACGATCCGGCCGAAGCGGCACGGGAAATACTGAAATTGCTGGACTAATACGGCTCGTTCTCGTTGAGGACTACGCCGACGTAGCGTTCCATTTGGGTTTCGACGCCGGGGCGATAGCCGACCCAAACCGCGCGGACCACGCCGAGGCGGTCGACGAGCACCGTGGTGGGAAATCCCTGGAAGTCGATCACTTGGGCGACGGCCGAGCGCGTGACGTCGTCGGGGTCCCAGTAGGTCGACAGGTCGAGATCGAGACGTTCGAGCAGTTCCTCGGTGTTTTCGCGCAGCGACCGAACGTCGTCGTTTTCGCCGAAGGCCGGATAGGAAATGGCGATGAGTTGGAACTCGTCGCGACCGGCGAATCGCTCCCGCAATGCGGCAAGATGGGGCAATTCATCGCGGCACGGCGGACACCATGTGCCCCAGAAGTTCAGAAGCGTCACCCGGCCATCGAGATCCTGCAACGAGAGTCGAGGCGGTTGGCCGGTCAGCGGTTCGAGTTCGACGAAGGCCAACGATTCGCCGACTCCGCGATAGGCCTCGGGATTCGGGACGAAACGCTGCGGAATCATCGGCAAAACAACCCAGATGAAGAAGACGACCAGACCGCCAAGCAACGAGAGGACGATGGCCAGCGCGATGGCGGTCGCGAGGCAAGAGGTCGGCGTCACGGGGCGTTGCGGTCGGGATTGGGATTCGAGACGTTCCATAGGACAATCATCTTGTAATTCTTATTCCGGCAAGGATACATCATTATTGAACCCTGTATTGCTCATGGAACCAGGGCAACCAACAGGAGCGAGGCTTCTTGTGGGAGAAAAGTCTCCCGCCGTTCCGGGACAATACGACGTTCAATAATATACGCCTTAGTTGTCCAATATATGTCATTGTTGTCAAGAACCATTCTTGATACACTTATTTGGACTCCGGTGCATAATGTCGGGGGGGGTAGATGGCCGAATTTCCTGTTCACCGGCCGCCCGTCGACAAGCGTTCGGTCGGTGCGCAGGGCTGCCGGCATTGGTATCCTGACCCTCAATGACGGGTGGCAGGCAGATGTTGAGGAGGCGCCGATGCAACAGATCATCTATGGCGAAGTATCCTGGGAAAGGATGGAACGGGCCGTGGAAAAAGTGCGCAACCGTTTGCTGAGGGCGGCGTCGGCTTTGGACGCTGCGGGGATTCCTTATGCCGTGGTTGGCGGCAACGCCGTGGCCGCTTGGGTATCGCGCGTCGACGAGGCGGCCGTTCGAAATACGCAAGACGTGGATATCCTTATCCGGCGTCAGGACTTGGCATCGGTCGTCGAAGCCATGTCGAAAAAGGGTTTCCTCCACCGCCACTCGGCCGGGATCGACATGCTGCTCGACGGCGCGGACGCGAAGGCCCGCGATGCCGTGCATTTGGTATTTGCCGGCGAGAAAGTGCGTCCCGAATATCCGTTGGCCACGCCCGACGTGAGCGAGAGCGAGAAGGCGGCGTCTTTTCGTCTTTTATCGTTGGAATCGTTGGTGCGAATGAAACTCACGTCGTTTCGCGACAAGGATCGCACACACCTACGCGATCTTCTGGAGGTCGGGCTAATTGATGCGGATTGGCTTCCGCGTTTCCCGCCGGAACTGGCCTCTCGCCTGCGAGAGTTGATCGATCATCCGGAAGGGTGATGCATTCGATGCACATCGACTTGTTCTTGCACTGACTGCTATCGTTCTTCATCGCACCCTGGTTTAACGTCTCGACACACTCGAACGATCCGCCGGACGGCCTCGTCGATATCGGCTTCGGTGGTCGTCGCGCCGAGGCTGAAACGCAGGGACGAGGTGACAAGCGCGGTCGGCAGGCCCATCGCGCGCAGGGTGGGCGACAGTTCGGTCGATCCGCTCGAGCAGGCCGATCCGACCGAACAGGCGACGCCCCTCAGGTCGAGCGCGATCAGCAAAACTTGGGCATCGACGCCGGGAAAGGCGATGCTGCTGGTCTGCGGGAGTCGCGCGGATTGGACGCCATGAACCACGATCTCGGGCCGTTGGTCGCGGAGCGCCTTTTCGAACCGGTCGCGAAGCGCGGTCAGGCGTTGCGTCGATTGTTGGAGTTGTCGCGCGCTAATTTCGAGCGCGGCGGCCATTCCGGCGGCCAAGGCGGCCGATTCGGTCCCGGGCCGGACGCCGGACTGCTGATGCCCACCGTACATTATGGGCTCGATAGCGACATCGTGACGAAGGATCAGCGCGCCGATGCCAAGCGGTCCGCCGAACTTATGGGCGGCAATGCTCATTGCACTTGCGCCGAGAGCGCCGAAACGGACCGGGATTTTGCCGACCGCCTGCGCGGCGTCGGTATGGAACGGAACGCCGGCCGTTTGGCAGATGGCAGCAATCTGATCGACCGGCTGCAACACGCCGGTCTCGTGATTGGCCAACTGGACGCTGACCAATCGCGGCCTGTGTTGCTGCAACAGGGATTGCAGCGATTCGACGCGCACGACGCCCTGTTCGGTCAAACCCAAAGTGTCCAGCCGCCACCCCTGCTCCAGAAGATGCTCGGCCGGTTCGATGACGCTTTGGTGTTCGGCCGAGGAGATGACGAGTTGGGGATGCCCGCCCTGCCCTGCCCCGGCCTGCGCGATGCCGAGGACGGCGAGGTTGTTGGCCTCGGTTCCGCCGCTGGTGAAGACCAACCGATCGCGGCGTGGCGGGTTGAGATCGATGTCCAGCAGTTCGGCGATCCGCTCTCGGG
>JAEWUR010000755.1 GCA_023397045.1 Planctomycetota bacterium | reverse complement strand
TGGTGTTGGTCATGAGCGTGATGCCGGGTTTTGGCGGGCAGAGGTTCGATCCGACCGCGCTGCAAAAGCTCCGCCGGCTGCGATCCGCGGTCGGCGACCGCGTTTTGCTGTCGATCGACGGCGGCGTGAATCTCGATACGGTCGGATCGTGTGCCGAGGCCGGCGCCGATCTGTTCGTGACGGGCTCGGCCCTGTTTTCACAAGACAATTACGGCCGGTTCATCCGTGAGATGACCGACCGAGCAAGTTCCGCGAAGGAAGAACGAGTTCAGTAATGTTGACCATTGTGTTGATTCGTCCGGGCTCGACCGATTATGACGTTCAAGAGCGAATACAGGGCAGCCTGGACATTCCGTTGAACGAACAGGGCATGGCCGAGGCCGCTCAATTGGCCGAGTCGTTGCGCGACAAGGGGATCGAGACGCTGTACGCTCCGGTGTCGCAACCGTCGATGCAGACGGCACAAATCATCGCGAAGGCGCTGGGCATCAAGGTGCGGAAGGTCGATCGGCTGCAGAACCTGAATCAGGGGCTTTGGCAGGGAATGTTGATCGACGACGTTCGTCGCAAACAGCCAAAGGTCTATCGCCAATGGCAGGAGCAGCCCGAGAACGTTTGCCCGCCCGAAGGCGAGATGCTGGGCGACGCCGACGACCGCGTGCGCACGGCCCTGGTCAAGGTGATGAAGCGAAACAAATCCGGCGTTATCGGACTGGTGATTCCCGAGCCGCTGCGCAGTCTCGCCCGCCGTTTTGTCGCGCACGAAGAGTTGGGCGATTTGTGGAAGGCGCCCAATGGTCACGGCCCCTTCGAAGTGTTGCAGGTTGACGTCGAAGAGATTCTCACGGCGGGAGTGTGAACCATCGAGTGATTCGCAATTCGGTCGTGGATTCGGAATCCATGACTGATTTCCGATTGGCAATCCCCATTTCTTAGCCTACCTGAAAAATCCATGTCGAATGCCACCAGTTGGACGAACGGACTGAAACATCCCAAGCGAGGCGTGCCCGAGGGCCTGTGGAAACGATGCCCCGGATGCCAGGCGACGATTTTCCGCAAGGAAGCGGACAAACGGCTGGGCGTTTGTCCCGAATGCGACTATCACTGGTATGTGCCCGCCCGGCAACGCATCGCTCAGGTGCTCGACGAAGGCACGTTCGACGAGTGGGACGCCGATCTCGCGACGGCCGATCCGCTGCAATTCGTCGACAAGGTGCCGTATCTCGATAAGATCAAGAAGGAACAGGATCGCACCGGATTGCGCGAGGCGGCCGTCGTCGGCACCGGCATGATTCGGGGGCGCCGCGTGGCGTTCGGCGTGACCGATTCGGCCTTCATCATGGGCAGCATGGGCTCGGTCGTCGGCGAGAAGTTGACGCGATTGGTCGAGCGAGCCACGAGTCAGCGGTTGCCGCTGATTATCATTTCGGGATCGGGCGGCGGCGCTCGAATGCACGAAGGCATCCTTTCGCTGATGCAGATGGCCAAAGTCTCGGCCGCTTTGGCCCGACACGACTCGGCCGGCGGTCTGTTCATCTCGGTGCTGACCAATCCGACGATGGGCGGCGTGGCGGCCAGTTTCGCCTCGCTGGGCGATGTGGTCTTCGCCGAGCCGCGCGCGTTGATCGGATTCGCCGGCCCGCGAACGATCAAAGCGACCATCCGCATCGAACTGCCCAAGGGATTCCAGACGAGCGAGTTCCTGCTCGAACACGGTTTCGTCGACCGCATCGTGCGCCGCCAAGACCTCCAAAGCGAATTGGCCGCGACGATTGACTTCTGCGGAAAATAGGGGGTATAGTGGATAATGAGCAGCGGTAGGAGACGGTTGTGACGCCTCCCCCGTCCAATACGTTGGCATTTCTAATCCCTAGCCCCTAATCCCTAGTCCCTACCCCCTAGTCCCTAGCCCCCAATCCCTATTCCCTCGTCTATGCCGTTGCTCGATCACCTCAAGTCGATTCTCTCCGGCGGACGGCTGAACGTGTCGAGCCGTTTTGTGTTGCTCGAAGAGGCGATCTCCGGCACGATGTCGAGCTTCTACAAGGCTCGCGATCGGTCGACTGACCGGATCGTGGGGCTGAAGATCCTCGATCCCGTCAAGACGGCCGCCTTCAACGCGCGTTTCAAAGGGCTGAAGAAACCGAGTGAAGGCGAGATCGCCGTGCAGTTCAAGGATCCTCGCATTGTCGAAACGCTCGAATACGGCCTGACGACCGACGGCGCGGAATACCTCGTCATGGAGTATCTCGAAGGCCAGAACATGAACACGGTGCTGGCCGCGCGCGACCCATGCCTCAACGGACGGCGCGTCCGATATCTCCGCGAAGCCGCCGAGGCGGTGGCCGTGGTGCATTCCGCTGGGTTCATCCATCGCGACATCTGCCCCCGGAACCTGTTCCTGGCCAACAGTCGCGAGGATCTGAAACTGATCGACTTCGGGTTGACCGTGCCGGCGACTCGTTGGTTCATGCAGCCGGGCAATCGGACGGGAACGCCCAACTACATGGCGCCCGAGTTGGTCCATCGCCGCGCCACCGACCAGCGGCTCGATGTCTTTTCGCTCGGCGTGACCGCCTACGAAATCTGCTCGTTCGAACTGCCGTGGTTGCGCGGCACGACGGGCATGGCGGCGATGACCCACGACCAAGCGCCGACCGACATCCGTCAACACTGCCCGAAAATCCACCCCCAACTCGCCAAGGCGATCCACGCCTGCATCGAGCCCGAACCCACGCAACGATGCCCGTCGATGGAGAAGTTTTTGCAGATGATCCGCGGCGTTCCGGATGACGGCTGCTAGAAAAGTGTCTCATCGAACAGATCGGGATCGGCGAAAAGGCAGCAAATTTAGGACCTATCCGCCCCCCCGTTGTAGATTCAGCACGGCTTGATGGAATGCCCTGCCGATCTCTACAATAGACCGTGTTCAAAATGACGGAAACGTGGAAAGGATTGACCTGTCGCGATGGCTGAGGACTATTACAAGACGCTTGGCGTCCCGAAAAACGCTTCCCAGGCGGAAATTCAGAAGGCCTATCGGGATCTTGCCCGGAAATACCACCCGGACATGAATCCGAACGACAAGACGGCCAAGAAAAAGTTCCAGGAAGTGCAGGCGGCCTTCGACGTGCTCAACAATACCGAAAAACGGGAGATGTATGACCGCTACGGCAGCTCGTTCGAGACGATGGGCGCCGGCGGCGGACCGCAGCCGGGTGCCTACACCTGGGGGTGGTCGCCGGGGGCGAACGCCGGGCCGGGCGGGCCAGCCGGCTTCTCGGCCGAAGATATCGACCTGAGTCAGTTCCTCGGCGAGAAGTTCGGGCAACAAGGCGCCGGCGGTTTTGCCGACCTCTTCAGCCAGTTTCGCCGATCGTCCGGCAAGACGCGACGACCCTCCGGCGGCGCGAAGCGCGGCGCCGACCTGACCCACGAAATCGAGATCCCCTTCACCACGGCCATCTCCGGGGGCGAAGTGCAGATCAGCGTCCAACGTCCCTCGGGCAAGACCGAGACGTTGGCGGTCAAGATTCCGCCGGGCATCGACGAGGGCAAGAAGATCCGCGTTCGCGGCCAAGGTCAGCCGACCGCTCGCGGCGGCACGCCGGGCGACCTCATCATTACGATCCACGTCGCCGCCCATGCGTTTTTCCAGCGGCGCGGCAATCATCTGTTGGTTCGAGTTCCCGTCACGTTGGGCGAAGCCGTCGCCGGTGCGAAGATCGATCTGCCAACGCCGAAGGGAACCGTCACGCTAAGTATTCCGCCATGCACGTCGAGCGGCACCAAGCTCCGCGTGAAAGGCCACGGCATCGTCCCGAAAAACGGCGCGCCGGGCGATCTGCTGGCAGAGGTGCAGATCGTTCTGCCAAAACAATTGAGCGAAGACGATCGCAAGACCATCGGCAAAATTGACGCCAAATACACCCAGACGCCCCGCAAGGACTTGCGGTGGTGAGCGACGTAGGGCCGCGGCTCGCTTCCTTGTGGGACGCGTCGTCGGCAAATGCGAAACGGTTCTCATGCCAGACCTCCGATTTCGACCTGAATATCGCATCCGTCGCGGGACCGATTTCCGCCGCGCGTATCGGCGGCGCAACAGCACCGCCAACGCATGGCTTGTGATGTACGGTTTCGCAAACGGTCTGCCATACCCTCGGCTGGGCATTTCGGCATCGCGGCGGATCGGCAATGCCGTGGTGCGAAATCGTTGGAAGCGGCTGATTCGCGAGGCGTTTCGACTGACCCGATCGCAGCTTCCGCCCGGGATCGACCTGATCGTGGTTCCGCGACCGGTCGCGACGCCGTCGCTCGACGAGTTGCTGGCGGCGATTCCGAAATTGGCCGCCAACGTCCAACGGAATCTGCGGCGGCGATAGACGCCTTTCGCCCGATGCAACCTGGGTGAAACCGACCATGCGATTTCTACGACAACTGCCGGCGATGCTGCTGATCGGATTGGTTCGCGTCTATCAATGGACCCTCAGCCCGATGCTGGGGCAACGGTGCCGCTTCGAGCCGAGTTGCAGCCGGTATTTCATCGAAGCGGTGCGCAAATACGGCGCCGTCCGAGGAGCGTGCCGCGGCGTCTGGCGCATCTGCCGTTGCCATCCCTGGAATCCCGGCGGCTACGATCCGCCGTAATCCTGCCGTCACGACTCCGCTCAGACGAGTTCCTCGTCGATCGACGATCGATCGCCGTCGGCGTCGGACGGGTTCGATTCCAGAATGCCCTGGCATGTTGGCGACCGCTTGGAAGAGCCCGCGGCGGCCAGCGATTCGGCGACCAACGAGATCAGCCGTTTCGGATCGATCGGCTTCGACAGGAAATGGTTGCAGCCGGATTTGAGGCACTCGCTGCGATGCCAACGCATCGAACGGACCGTCAGCGCGATGATCTGGCCGGTATAGCCCTCGAGTCGAAGGCGTTCGGTCGCCTCGAATCCGTCCATCACGGGCATTTGCATGTCCATCAGAATCACGTCGTAAGGACAACCGTCGTGCTGCGCGGCCCAGGCTTGCTCGACGGCAAGCTGTCCGTTATCGACGACGGAAACCTCGGCGCCGCAATCCTCCAGTTGGGCAGCGATTAAACGCTGGATGTCGGGCGTGTCCTCGGCCAAAAGGACTCGGCAATTCAATTCGGTCGGGGCGTCCGACGCCATCGTCTTTCGCAGGGTCTTTCGAATCGAGATCTGCGACGGATCTTCGATCATCGAGACCTTGTCGAGCGGGCCGGTGCCGATGCTCACCGTGAGCGTTGTTCCCTTGCCCGGCCGACTGTCGACAATCAAGACGCCTTCAAGCAATTGGGCAAGCCGCTTGCTGATGGCCAAGCCGAGGTCGGTGGTAATGCGTTTCCGGTCGGCCGTAGCGTTCGCCTTGTGGAACGGTTCAAAGACCCACTTGATTTCTTCGCTCGTGAGTCCCTTGCCGGAGTCGATGACCTTGCAGACCAACTTCGGTCTGGCCGATTTACGATTCTCGACGCTCACGACGATTCGGATCTCTCCCGATTCGGTCCTTTGGATCGAGTTTTGGACCAGATGAACCATGATCTGGCGGAATCGTTTTGGATCGGTGCAGACGCACTCCGGAACCGGACCGTCGTATTCGAGTTTCAGCGTCAGCCCTTTGGCGTCCGCCTGAACCTGGGTGATCGAGATGACTTCCATGAGCATCAGGACGGGCGAACACGTCGCCTGTTCCAACTGCATCTTTCCGGCTTCCAGTTTCGACAAGTCGAGAATGTTGTCGATGACCGTCAGCAGCCGGCGGCCGTTTCGAGCGATGGTTTTGAACGCTTCGACGCGATGTTGGGGCGCCTTTTCGAGCCCGGGCTCGGTCAGCAGTCTTTCGGCAAAACCGAGGATCGCCGTCATGATCGTCAGGATTTCATGGCTCATGTTGGCCAGAATCTCGTTGCTCGCCTTGGCCCCGGTTTCGACCGCGCGCGAGGATTCCTCCAGGGCTTGGTTCGCGAACCGCAGGGCGACGACATGCTGCTCCAACGCTTGCTTGGCGCTGCGCAAGTTTGCCTCGATCTCTTTGTTGGCCGAAATGTTGACGAAACACTCCAACAGCCGCTCCCGGCCTTTCACTTGAACCCGCTTGACCGACTTGAGGATCGGAACGCGAGTGCCGTTCGCCCGAAGCATGATCCTCTCGGCATTGTCCACCGTCTGGTCGAGATCGCAGATAGGGCAGGCGTTTTTCTGGGACGGACATAAGAACGAATGGCATTGACGCCCGACGATTTGCTCTTCCGCCGCACCAAACAACATCGCGGCATACGGATTGATGCTTTCGATCACCCGGGTTGCGGGATCGATGATCACGACGCCCGCCGGGAGGTTTTCCATCAGCGTCCGATGCAGGACTTCGCTGTCGCGAAGCTCCTGACGCATCTTATGCTCCGCCGTGATGTCGCGGACAACCAGCACCGCCCCTCGAATGCGCTGCTCGGAATTGACGATGGGCGATGCATTGCTCGCGATATGGTGTTCGGTTCCATCGCGCGAGAGGAGGATCGTGTCGTAAACCAGTTGGACAACCTCGCCTTCTTGCAGTGCCTTGTAGAGCGGGTTGGCAATCGGCTCGCGCGTCTTGGCGTGGATGGGGTGAAACACCGTTTCGAGCGATTGGCCCGAGGCTTCGGCAAGGGACCAACCGGTCAACTTCTCCGCCGCCGGGTTCATTTGCGTGACGCACGCGTCGGTATCCGTGGCAATGACCGCGTCGCCGAGCGAACGGAGCGTCGTGTCCAAGTCGGTCTCGCGTTCCGAGAGCAAGACGTTGGTGCTTGCCAGACGTCGCCGCATGATCACGCTGCCAAGACTGAGAACCGCCACGATGACCTGACAGACGAACACCGTTGCGACCCAAGCGTACATCCCGACGGACTGTTTCTGATCCCATTGGTCGAACTGGGTGATCTGCGCATGCAAAACGTTGCCCTCCAGGCGCTCGACCGCAAGAATGCTCGCCGCGACGGATGGCTGACCTTTCGATGGGTCGGGAAGGCCGTCGACGGTGGCCCCCGGGCCGTGTTCGACGATTCGCGTGCTGGTCTCGCGTAGTGTGCGCCACGGCGCGGATCGATAGACTTCGACCAGAAGCGGATTCGATTTCGCACCCACCCCAGCCATCGCGGCGCCCAGAAATTCCGACGTCGTCGTCCAAAGTCGCGCGACTTCGAGAACGTCCTTGGCCGAAAACGGTTGTTTCAGAACGCAATGAGCATCCAAGACGACTTGAAGACGGGAGGCCGCTTCGCGCGAGGTTTGGATCAACACCATCTTGACGAAGAACTTGCCCATCCCTCGGCCGGTTTCGGTGTCGCGAGTCGCCTGGCACGACTCGATGACGGCGTCGATCAATTGGGAGTAGGCCGAACACACGGCCGGCCACTGATCGGCACTGCTCGATTGCGCGGCCTTGCGGATTTGCGGAATCCGTTCGAGCATCATCAGCGTAGCGTCGATCTCGTCGCGTCGGATCGCGGCCTTCGACAGCGCCTGCTCGAATTCCTTGATGCTTTGGTCGGTGCGGCCAATCTGCTCCTCCCAGACCTCGGGACGGTCTGCTTCTTTTGCGCCGGCCGTCGAAAGCGTCGCCATGAACCGCTCGCGTTGCAGTTCCTCGGTGCAATAGGTCGACATCCGAATGAGGCGTTCATTCGCAATCATGGTCTGAAGCGTGCGATGCGGGCCCTGTCGCGATGCCACATAGGTCCATGTCAGCCCGACAATCGCGATGCACGAAAGAACACCCAAGAGAATGAGCAGCGCGTCGCGCCAACTTCCGTGTCCAAGATCATTGCGAGAAACGGAGAGCGATGATTCCGACATGTCGTTTTCCGGCGGAGTTGGAGGTGTGGGTCACAACGGGTGGGAAAGCCATCAACGGTCAGGTTGCCACGACTGTCCTGGAGGACGATTCACGAGCGCCCCATGCGCATAACTGGCCCTGGGAAATTATAGAATAGGGTTTGCGTCGGACGGCCCTCGCCGACGGGCAGCCGTTCCAGCCGCTTCGACCGATCGGCACAGCAGCCCGCAAGTGTTGGACTGCAAAGAACTTGCGATGCCCTGCGGCGATTGCGCGGAACGATCGTCGGGATGTGCCTCTGCGAAAAAGACGCAACAATCTCGTGCCGCGACGGCCGTTTGGAAGCCGGTTTCGCAGTGTGCGTCAATAGCGTAGCTGGACCTTCATCCGCCGGATTGTCCCGTCGGTCACATCGCGAACGGTGAATTGCATGTCCAATGGCGACTCTTTCACGGCATTCCAATAGTCACGTTTGCCCGTGATTCGCCGCCCGTTGATCGTCAGAATGACGTCGCCGGGCTGAAGTCGAATCCATTGGGCGCCGCCGACCTCGGTGACTCGGGTGCCGGGGTAATCGTCCCATACGCGAACGACGCGCACGCCCTCGCCGTTATTGTTGGTCGCCTCGACGCCGAACCGGCTGCCCCGATCGGCCTTGGACGACGCTTTCGGCGGCTCGGGCAATTCCCAAGCGGCGACCGTCTGTTCTCGATGGACCTTTCCGTCACGCGCCGCCAACCCGTCGGGATTCATCTCGGTGAAGAGGTCCTGCACTTGCTGCCGACTCTGCTCGATGACGTCCTGCCACGAGAGCCGTTTCTCGGAGTTCCGCCAGAAGACGCCGAACGCATCATCAAGTCCGGCCGAGCCCATGTCGTCGCCGCCGTGGACCGGCATCATGTAGACGAGCGACAACGTGAACAGTCCGCCTTCCTTCGTGCCCAACGCCAATTGGCCTTCCTCGGCCGCATTGACGTCCACCAATCCCTCGGTCTTCAGGAAAAGTTGGTCGAACAACGGCGATGTCTTTCGATTCGGGTCGGGCGACGCCGGCGAGATCGGCGGTGCTCCGGCCGAGGCATCACTCACCGCGTTGCAGCAATCGGTCAGTAGAACCGTGAGGCGAGCCCCTTTCTTCTTGAGAGCCCCGAGCAGGGTCGAGCGGTAGAGGTTTCCGCCCTTGGGCATTTGAAGGTATTGACCGTTGTCGTCCCGGGCGCCGTGCCCGGACCAATAGAAAACCAGCGCGTCGTCGCCTGTCAGCCGGACGTTATTGATCGCGCGGAGCACGTTCTCGGTCGACACGTCTTCGCCGGAGAGCCGCTCGAACTCCAACTGCCGTTCGCGAAGAAGAATGAAAAAGGTCGAGACGACGTTGCCCAGGTCGTTTTCGACGCCTTCACCAATGGCCGGGTCGTCGGTATCGCCAACCGCCAGCAGATGGACTCGTTGTGCGTGCGTTTCGTCCGTCCAGGCGAAAACGGCTACCAAGGCAACCAGAACGGTGATCCATCGTAGCGAAGACATGAGTTTTCTCCTTGAGGAATGGCGAAGTCTGGAAGTTCTCGGTCAATAACGGCAATGCGGTTCAGGTTTGTGCGTCTAGCTCTTTTGGTCGGCCCTGGGGCTTGTCGTATTGGCGAAAAACCGTTAGATTGGGTCTCTCGCCAATCGATGCCGCGAGGCATACATTCTATATTACCTGATGGATTTTGGAGAGTCAGCCAACATGGGAACGCGTCCACGAACGACTTTTGTCTTGAAGTTGAAAAGCCGTCGCTGTCCGAAGTGCGGTGCGAAGATCAATTCTCAGAAAACGCGGTGCCGGCGTTGCAGCGAGCCTCAAAGCCGCCCCAAGAAATGACGAGTGCGCTGTCTGCGCGGGGCGGTCTCCTTTTTCGCCTCTCCCCTTATGGGTGCAACGGCCCTATCGAAACGGCGTAGAAACCTAGGTAAATTGAGTCGCGACTTCCTAAAAGTCAATCTGCGTATCTGAATTCTTGCCTTTTCAGGTGCCCTACGACCGTTAAATCTTCGCTGTCTTACGCGCGCGGAAATGTTTGCGCAGCGAGAGCATTAAACCTTTTGCTGGAAATACGTTGCGTTCGCTCAAGGCGGCTTCGCGACGAGGCCGATACCCTACACTGACCCTTAGCCAATCGTGCGTGTCAAGTCGGCACGCCTTGAGGGCGCGTCAGGCAACCGGTCAGTCGTAAATCGGGCCAAGGAATGGCTCGACGGCCCTGGCGCAGTACACCGTATGAACTGCGGGTAACGACCCACCTTCCTAGACCCCAGTTCACTGTAAAGGAGTTGTTGCTCAATGAGAGGCAAAACGATTTTTGGAGCGCTCCTTGTGAGCGTAGCCCTGTGCAGCCAAGGGTTCGGATTTGAACTCCTCGACCGCATGCTTGGGCTGAATTGCGGTGGCTGCGGCGAGTGCAATGCTTGCGCCAAGGTCGCCTGTTGCGAAAAGGCCTGCCCACAACCGTGTGCGCCGGCCGCTTGCGAAAAGGCCTGCCCGAAAGCCTGTGAGCCTGCCTGCGACCCCGTCTCCTGTGAGCCGGCCTGCAGCCAGGGCTGCCAGAAGTGCCGATGCACCCCGGTCCGCGACCTGTTCGCCGGACTGAAGGACCTCTTCGAGGCCAAGGGCTGCGTCTGCGACGACGGAGCCTGCGGTCCCGAGAAGGGCTGCTGCCCCGAACCGGCGTGCTGCGAGAAGGCCTGCCCGCAACCTTGCGAAAAAGTTGCCGCCTGCGATCCTTCCTGCAAGAAGGTCGGCAAAGCCCGTAAGTGTGGCAAGGCCAAAGATTGTGGCGCTTGCTGCCCGGTAGCGGCTTGTGAGCCGGCTTGCGAAAAGACCTGTGAGCCGAAGTGCCACAAGTTGTATCGCCGCCCGGTGCTCGAGCTGTTGGAAGACCTGTTTGCCTGCAACAAGTGCTGTGACAGCGGTTGCGAAACCGGCTGCTGCGAAGCCGCTTGCGGCGGTTGCGGTGGTGCGGCTCCTGCCGCGGCTCCGGAAAAGGCCCCTGAGAATGCCGCTCCGTTGCCCGCAGCCCCGAAGGCTGATCCCTCGGCTTCGATTCAAAGCCGTGGCATCTACCAGGCCTCGCGTAGCTTGGCCCGCAACTAGGATTCACCATCTCTGAACCCTAAAAGAAAGGTCTGCCCGAGAGAAATCTTGGGCAGACCTGTTCGTTTCTTGACCGCGCAACGTTCCAAAACAAAAATGCGACCGGCGGGAAACCACCGGTCGCATTTCTGGTTGATATCTTAGCCTCGTCGGCCGAATCAGCCAACGCTGATCTTGCTGATCTTCACTCGGGTGTAGAGCTGCCGATGGCCGGTCTTCCGACGTGAGTTCTTCCGGCGGCGCATCTTCTGGACGACGAGTTTCGGGCCTTGGGCCAGCGACATGACCTCGGCCGTGACCGTGGCGCCTTCGAGAACCGGTTGCCCCAGTTTGAACGCCTCTTCGTTCCGGTAGGCCAAAACGCGGTCAAACGTAATCTGCTCGCCTGCCGGCAGGTCGCGATAG
>JAEWUR010000670.1 GCA_023397045.1 Planctomycetota bacterium | reverse complement strand
TACGATCGGACTGACCGAACCGGCAGACGCCAAGTTCCTCTGGATCCGCGACACGTTGCACGTCGGCGAGTTGGAATGTTCGACGGCCTTTCTGAACGAGGCGCGTCATCGCAACGATCTCGAAGTGATGGTTCCGCCCAGGGAATTGCCGTTCGACGAGGCCGGCAATCTGCCATGGTTGTAATACGAATTGGTGATTTCTCGCGAGAATGATATGGCCCTTGACGGGCAGGCAGCATTTCTCGCCTAATCGCTACAACCGGTCGGTCGTTTTTGATCTTCATGTCGGCGTGACGTATATAGTTTACATAGGGCCCTTCTCGACCGCCCCCTAGCGGGCCGTCGTTCCAAATGACCTTTGACGATCCTGGGAATTGGATGATCCGCCGCCATCGCTTGGGAGGCGGCTCGAAGCGAGCGCAAAGCTCCCAGGAATACGCGAGGCCATTTCGTTCGTCGATTGGGAGAAGGAATTCCGCCGAGTCGCGGTAGAAACGTCATTCAGCATGGACACATCACCACTTTCGTCGTCCGGCCATGAATCCTGGGCGGAGCGGTTCACGACCGCCCTGGATGCGCAACGCAAGCGCGCCGAGGAGTTTGTCACGGCGAAAGAAGAGCACCTGCGCGAGGCCATTGTCTTTCTCCAACAGCAGTTCGGGGAACTCGAACAGTCGGTCACGACGGCTCGGAAAGAGCTGAAGGACGTGCAGGAGGAGCGAAACGCCCTGGTCGCTCGGCTGGCCGAACGCAAATCCGCTCCGCAAGGCAGTCCGAATTCGATCAACGTCGACCTCCAGCGGAGGCTCGAACTTTCGCAGGATGAGGTGCAGGAGGCGAACGACCGAATCGCCGATCTCCAAGAGCAGTTGACCAAAGCGCGGTCGTCGGCGGCCCGATTGGCCCAGCAGTCGCGAAAACCCGGTTGGCTCGATTGGGAATCGGAGAAGAAGCGCATCTTGGCCGCGCTCGAAGCGGACGAGGAGGACGCCAATCCCGTGCGCCGTAGCGAACTTCTCGGCGTCGAGGAAGTTTTGCGGATGACCGACGAGATCATCGCCGTCAAGGACCGCGAAATCACCGATCTGAAACAACGCCTCGAACAGCGCGTTGGTCCCGGCGCAACCGACGATTCGACGATCAAGCAGGCGATCAACAGCGACGCCGTCATTCAAGAGGAGCGAAACCGGCTTCAGCAACTTCAGAAGGAGTGGCGCGAAAAACTCCGCGAGGCCGAAGTGGAACTCTCCGTCGAACGCGCGAAAATCGCGCGCGAACGCGCCGAACTGGACGAACAGATTCGGCTGGCGCAAGAGTCCCAACCGAAACCGGCCAAATCGGCCGACGCGGCCGAGAACGGCGAACCTGGCGAGCGAAGTTGTGCGGGACGCTGGTTGGCGCAACTCGGATTGACGGCTGCCGATCGCGAGCCCGCGCGCCGTTGAGCCTACACGTTGGTCGATTCGGTCGCCTTGTCTCGTCGGTGTGGCATCGAGATGCCGCGTGGAATTTGTCACGTTGATCCGTTTTGCGTCCCCTCCGTGAAGTGGGGGTATTGTAGGAACGGAGCCGGGATAGAATAATTTGTATCGAGGCCGCATCGCGAGCGGACGGGGGCTAGGCATATCAGAAGGACTTACATGCCATGAAAATCGTGCCATTAGGCGACAAGGTCGTCGTCAAACGCTTACCGGCCGAAGAGACGACGGCCGGCGGAATTGTGCTGCCCGACGCCGCGAAGAAGAAGCCGCAACAAGGGCGAGTGCTTTCGGTGGGCGATGGGCGGCTCGTTGCCGACGGCAGGCGCGTGCGGCATCAGGTCCACGAAGGCGATCGCGTGCTGTTCGGCAGCTACGCCGGCACGGAGTTGACCGTCGACGGCGAAGAGCTGCTGATTATGAGCGAGGAGGAGATTCTGGCCGTCTTTTCGTGAAGGAGTTCTGCAATGTCTCGGGCAATAGCCGGCGTGGTGGTGGCGTGTTTCGTTTTCGTGGCGTCCGTTGTGGCTGCCGACAGCGCGACGGATGTGGATGCCAAGACGTATGCCCAGATGGTCGATCGGGCGGTCGATTTTCTTCAGAATACGGCCCAGGCGTCGGACGGTTCCTACTCGGCGAACATGGGGCCGGGCGTTACGGCCGTTGTGACCGCGGCGCTGTTGCGGCAGGGCCGCTCGCCGGACGACCCGCTGGTGGCGAAGAGTTTGAAGTATCTCGAAGGGTTCGTGCAGGCGGACGGCGCGGTCTCGCTGCCGGACAGCATGTACCGCAATTATGAGACTTCGCTGGCGCTCGTCTGTTTTGCCGAGGCCAACCGGGACGGGCGTTTTGACGCGATCATCAAGAACGCCGAGCGGTTTTTGAAGGACAATCAATGGGCGGAAGCCCAGGGGCAGGATCCGTCGAGTCCGACTTACGGCGGCGCAGGCTATGGCAAGCATAAGCGGCCGGACTTGTCGAATACGAACTTCCTGGTGGACGCCCTGCGAGCGGCCGGCGCCGGTCCGGATGATGAGGCGATGCAGAAGGCGTTGATCTTCGTCTCGCGATGCCAGAACCTCGAAACCGAACACAACACCTTGCCGTTCGCGTCGAAGAATCCGGACGGCGGTTTCATCTACACGCCGGCGGCGGGCGGCACGAGCATGGCTGGCGAAACGGGCGACGGCGGGCTACGCAGTTATGGCTCGATGACCTATGCCGGGCTAAAGAGCATGATCTACGCCGGGGTGGACCGCGACGATCCACGCGTGAAGGCGGCCATCGCTTGGATTCAAAAGCATTATGATCTGTCGAGCAATCCGGGCATGGGCGCGTCGGGCTTGTTTTACTATTACCATCTGTTCGCCAAGGCTCTTGCCGCGGCCGAGATGACGGAAATTACCGACGCCACGGGCGCGAAGCGCGACTGGCGGCAGGATCTCGTTGCCGAATTGGCGAAGCGGCAGCGGCCCGACGGATCGTGGGTCAACAGCGACCCTCGCTGGCTGGAAGGCGACCCGAACCTGGTCACCGGTTACGTGCTGTTGGCGTTGTCGTACTGCAAGCCGGCGGCGGAGAAATAGTCGCGGAGAAACAAGCATGGATGTGTTCGAGGCGATTTCCCAGCGTTACAGCTATCGCGGCCGATTCACCGACGCGCCCGTGCCGCGCGAGGATCTTGTGAAGATTGTCGAGGCCGGCATTCGCGCGGCGTCGGCGTGCAATGCCCAGGTGGCGTCGTTCGTCGCGGTGGATGATCCGGCGCTGCTGCGGCAGATTGCCGAGATCGTTGCGAAGCCGGTCTGCGAGACCGCTCGGGCGATGATCGTTTGCGTGGCCGATCCCCGGCCGGTCTATGGCAGCACGTCGTTTGCGGCGGAAGACTGCGCGGCGTCGGTCGAGAACATGTTGCTGGCGATCACGGCCCTGGGCTATGCGACCGTTTGGCTTGACGGCGTGCTGCGATCGGAAGACCGTGCCTCGCGAATCGGTCGACTTCTCGGCGTGCCGGATGGCAAGATGGTTCGCATTCTTCTACCTATCGGCGTGGCAGCCGAGCCGGGCCTGCAACGCGAGCGGCTGCCGTTCGAACGGCGCGCGTGGTTCAATCGGTTCGTTTCGTAGGGAACCGCGAATGGACGCTAATGAACGCGAATTGGTTTTGAAGGAGGAAGTCTTTCAGATCGTTGGCGCTGCGATCGAAGTGTCGAACCACTTGGGATGCGGTTTCCTGGAGGCCGTGTATCAGGAGGCTTTGGAGATCGAACTGAATGAACGGCGGATTCCCAATGAACCTCAAAAGATATTGAAAATATCCTACAAGCATTGGGAATTAAGAAAAGAGTATGTCGCCGACTTCATCTGTTACGGGCAAATCATCGTCGAGATCAAGGCACTCAAGACGATCACAGGGATCGAAGAAGCCCAACTGATGAACTACCTGAAAGCAACAGGTTTTGCAGTTGGAGTGATCATCAATTTTGGAGCACCCAAATTGGAATGGAGGCGATATGCTAATACGAGATACAATTGGAAAGGAACCGCGAATAGACGCCAATGAACGCGAATGTTCTTGATTTCTTGTACTTATTCGCGTGCATTCGCGGTTCCTATTTCTTGGATAACCACCTTTGATACCCTGAGTCCCTATGCCTGCCAATCCGATTCCTAGCCGTGATGAACTTGTCGGACGCTATTTGGATCAGCTTCCTTATGAGCCGTATCAGGTTCAGGAGGAGGCGTTGTTGGCGTGGTTTTCGGCGGATCAGGGGGTGTTGGTGTGCGCGCCGACGGGGACGGGCAAGACGTTGATCGCCGAGGCGGCCTTGTTCGAGGCGTTGCATACGGGCAAGATCGCTTACTACACGACGCCGCTGATCGCGTTGTGCGAGCAGAAGTTCCGCGAGATGCAGTCGGCGGCCGTCAAATGGGGATTCGATCCGACCGACGTGGGATTGGTGACGGGCAACCGGCGCGAGAATCCCGACGCCCGGGTGCTGGTCGTCGTGGCCGAGATTCTGTTGAATCGGTTGCTGCATCGAGGGCCGGGCGGTGCAAAACAGGGTGGCACGTCCCTGAGCGAAGCGATGGGCGTGTCCGGTTCATCAACCACGCCCTTCGCTTCGCTCAGGGACGTGCCACCCAACGCCACGGAGTCGCCACCGAATGGCGTTTTCGATTTCGCCGACGTTAGCGCGGTGGTGATGGACGAGTTTCATAGTTTCACCGATCCGGAGCGAGGCATTGTTTGGGAATTGTCGCTCGGCCTGCTGCCTGAGCACGTTCGCACGCTGCTGCTGTCGGCCACGGTGGGCAATGCCGTCGAGTTTTTGCACTGGCTTCGGACGAGCCATCACCGGCAGTTGGAACTGGTGTCGGGCGACGAGCGGAAAGTGCCGCTGAAGTATCATTGGGTCGGCGACATGCTGCTGACCGAGCATTTGGAGTCGATGGCCGAGGGCGACGACGTTCACCGGATGACGCCGGCGTTGGTTTT
>JAEWUR010000658.1 GCA_023397045.1 Planctomycetota bacterium | reverse complement strand
GAACGATCGTGGCCCCCGGCCGCAACCGCTGACAGGGCCACGCGGGCATAGACCGGAGCCACTTTCGCCGGCGCAGGCCCCCAGCTTCCGCCCGAGTCAAGCTCTCGTGCCGAAGAAAAGGCGTTTTCAGGATCGCGGGCCTCCGCGTAGGCAACGCTCACGGCGGCGGCGTAGAGATGTCGCGCTTCGTGCTTGCCGTACCTGGGATTCTTGCCCACGGTATCCGCCGCCCGCTTTGATACCTGCAAACACCGGCTCCAGGTCCCCTGGTCGCCGGCGCGCGCCGCATAGCCCGCACAACGAGCCGATAGCGAGCAACACTGCCAATTATCCGTGACCGCTTCCGCGAAATCCGCCGCCGCTCGGGCTGTCTTCTGCGCAAGCTCCTTGTCGTGACAGATCAGTTGCGTATCGACCAGTTCCAACATCGCTGGGGTGGCTTCTTTCGGGTCCAAAAGCCCCTTGGATCGAACGGCAGCCACGGCCTTCTTCATGGCGCTGCTGTAACCAGCTTGGTCGCCGGCCTCATAGCATACCTGTGCCAGCAACTGCCACATTCGCCATCCTTGTTGCCGATCCGTAACCCGCTCCGCCTTCTGCTGAGTCCATGTCAGCCACAATCCCGGATTGGCGGCAACCTTCTGATTGTAGGTTTGGGCGGCGTCGTCCAGGCGGAGTTTGCCATAACGGAAGGCGGTGGTGGCCAGTTCATAGTCGCCTTTCCGGGCAAGTTCCGCAGCCTTTTCGAGTACGTTTTCCGCAGTCTTCCAGTCGTCCGGTACCGTTTCCGAGATCGCAATGGATTCCAGTGTTTGTCGGAACGTACTGGCTATTTGCCGTTGGTCTTCCAGTCGGTGCTGGGCCTCGCGGGCCATCATATCTGCCGCTTCTTGCAGCTTCTCGGGAGAGGCAGTTGACTTGTTGAGTCGCTTGTCACCCGAGCCGGGAAGGATTGCGCGAAGTCGGTTTATGAACAGTTCGGAATCGGCCTCGATTTGCTCCTCCGCTGGCTTCTCTGCCGCAGCTAGCGCATCGGCCTTCCGTCGGTTCTCATCGGCCAGCGTCTTATTGCCGCCCTTTTCATACGTCCTGGCAAGTTCCTGGTAGGCTGGTGCGTACTTGGAATCAATCCTGGTTGCGTCGATAAAATCTCTGATCGCATCTTGGTCTTTCTTCTGGGCGAGGAACACTCGGCCCCGCCACAAGTACGTCTGAGGATCGACCGGTAGAAACTCAATGGCCTTGTTCAGGTGCGCCATTGCATCGTCGAGCTTTCCCCGGTGGTAACAAGCTACGCCGCGCAATCCCCAGGCAGCGGCAAACTTCGGATCCGATGTGACCGCAGCCAACGTCTCTTCCATGACCTTTTCGTGATCCTGGTTGTTGTAATAGATCACTGCCTGCCAGTAATGATGAGGAGCAAAATCTGGCTCCCATTGGCTGGCACGCCCATAATCGAGCAAGGCCTGGCCGGGGTTGTTGTGCTCGCAGTATGCCCTGGCACGCCCGACCAGAGCATGAATGTTGTTTGGCTCTTTTGAGATAACTCGGCTGTAATCGACGATGGCCATGTCGAGGTTCTTCATTGCGTGAAATGCCTTCGCTCGGCCGAGATAGATATAGGATTCCCGAAAGGGTAATTCGAGGATCGTCGAGAACGCTTCCAGCGCGGTCTTGTAGTCTTTCAATTCATAGTAGGCAGCGGCCCGCTCTGCCAACACCTCGGGTTTGTTCGCTGACAGACTAAGCGCTTCGTCACAATCCTTGATCACTTCTGCGTAGTCTCCAAGGTTCCGGTTTGCGAGAGCGCGACCGAAAAAAGCCAAACTGTCCTTCGGAGACAGGCGAATGGCTTCGCTGTAAGTCCCCTTCGCCTCCTGATACTGCTTTGCCGCAAGCTGCTGACGCCCTTGCCGGCAGAGTTCTTCATAGGATGGCGGAGCGGCATAAGCCGTGGATAGAAGCGACAGGGCTGCCAGGGGGATCGTGACTGCCAGCCGGCAACACCTTTTCGTGAACATCATATTTCTCGGGAAGGTTCTCAGAGTCTCAGGGACGGATTTACCCCTATTATCGGCGTTGGACCGTGCGTTGCAAGTACTGAGAATGAAGGGGCAGACTCATGATCGGGACGGCCATGTGGGAAGGACGGCGTATCGATTTGGGCGAACGATGCGCCCCGATCATGAGCACTGCCAGGACAAATGGAAGGGCGTCCAAGTTCCTGAGTACCGTTATGGGCGTCAGACGTGGCTGTGTTGCATAACGACACTCAGCACAAGATGGACGGATTCAAATTGGCGGCGGTATCAAGGTAGACAAAGCAATACACACGATCTGCTCTGTACAATAAGTCGAGTCCGTTAATCACCTCCTGCGAATCACCATGTTGGATTCCGACGAGACCATAGGTCTTGGTCATCCACACCTCGTGACAACCATCGTCGAACAAGGCATAGACGCCGATCATCGAGAGGATTTCAGGGCCGAGCATGATGGAGCCGATGTGTGGTTCGTCGTTCGTCCCGTAGTCCCAGTTCATTTCCAACTGGAGTCCAGCGATGCCGAGCGTCTTTTCGATCAGATCCTTTCCCCTTGCGGTTACGTCGCATACGATCCGATACTGTAGCCCGCCCGGCTCGGTCGTCAGCGGTACAACGCCGTAACGCGGCATTTCATCCCAAGAGTCAATCGTCTTCATAAGCCCCCTCCACGTATCTGCATCCCCGTTAGCATCTGAACTGCGTTATGTCCTGCTGAAGGCACAGTGTTGCATCAACACGGAGACACATCGCGGCACGCGCGATCTGCCGTGGGCCGGTTCCTGGTCCTTTCGACCTGCCGTCGTCGGCGCTGTCATCCTTGGGGCTCGCCCCGCGGGCCGAAGGCCTCCAGGCCCCAAGGATGACAGTGACGATGGCGGCGATGGGACCGGCAAGCTCGAAATATCCTGGACGATGCCGATGTAGCCAGCACTGCACAAGGGCAACCAGTTCACATTGCCCAACGACTTCCTGCCGTTGTTGGTGCCGATTCCGCGGGGCTCATAGCGTGTTCACTGCGGCGTGACAACACGCCAAGGCCGGATGACTCTTGTCTCATTTCACGATACAGGACGAGCACGTTGCCCAGGCCATACCATCGTGCCTCGTGTTTGGTGCATCTTCCCATTCCCTTCCATGAGCCTGCATACGCTCGCCTCGCAGGCTTAGCAATTCAGTACTTCAGGCGGGCTGTGGCCCAAGTGTTCCAGGAGGACCGATTGTCAATGGCGGTGTAATACGGCACAATGATAGCACAAGCAGCCTGCCCGTGATCGTTCACTGAGCTTGCCACTTCCATATTGACCATCCGAACACACCTTCAATGCTAAGACCTCCGTGGACGCCGGGAACCATCGCCTTTTTCATTGGATATTGCTGATAGCGGTGGCGCTCGCGGTCCCGATTGTGCCGTTTCTTGTTTTCGGGGAGTCGGCGGAATCGAAGACGGCTCGTTGGTTGAACTTCTCGGACTCTCGCGGCGCGGCTGCCGTTTTGGTAATTGGTCTGCTAGCGGGCGACATCGTCCTGCCCGTTCCATCCAGCATAGTAAGCACCTTCGCTGGCAAAGCACTCGGGTTTTGGCTCGGCACGGCCGCCTCGTGGTGCGGAATGACCATCGGCGCATCGGCGGCCTATTGGCTCGTGCGGTGGTTCGGCCGTCCGTTGGCCCGACGATTGTCGTCCGAAGAGGAGTTGGCCCGCATGGATGCCCTGGCCGCCCGACACGGCATTCTGATATTGATTCTGGCACGCCCAATTCCGGTTCTGGCCGAGGCGAGCGTCCTTGTGATCGGCACGATGCGAATCGGCTGGTGGCGGTTCTTCGCGGCCATCGGACTGAGCAATCTCGGCATCGCAGCGGCCTATGCCGCATTGGGCGATCGGGTGGAACTACCCATTGCGATGGCGGCCGCGATTGCCGTGCCTGTAGTCGTCGCCATAGCAGCACGATGGCTGTGGCCATCGGCGAAAGACGGCGCATCGTAATGGAAGCGCCGTTACGACAAGGCCTTTTCGCAAGCGAATAAGCGCAGCTTGTCCGTCAAACCTTCGCCGGCCGGCCAATCCGATTCTTCAATTCCTTTAACATTGCTCATGCCGGCAGCCTCAAGCATCTTACGAAGCTGCTTGTCCGTGTATGCTTGCATCGTCGAACCGTATTCCGTCACGTCGGCTCGCTCGGCGTCCACAATCAAGTATCGCGTCGTGGTCGTTGCGGTCGCTTCGTCCCAGAATTGTTCTTGCAGCCAAAAGTGAGGGCGATCGGAGAACAGTCCGGTTTGTGCCGACTGCCAGAATGCCGGCGCAAGCCCTTGGCGTCGGACTTCATCGAACGGATGGATCTCGATGACAAGACGGCCGCCAGGCTTGAGCGATACACTTGTCTTGGCAAGCATTGTCTCGACTTCGCACTTGCGGAATACATTGAACTCGCCGAACACCATCATGGCTAGGTCATACTGCCCGGCAATTTCATGTTGCCGCAGGTCGGCCAATTCATAACGGATGTCGAGATGTTCTTGCGCCGCTTGTTGCTTTGCATATTCAATCGACGCCGGAGAGAAGTCGATTCCCACACACCGATGACCAAGCCGGGCAAGCCTTTGGGCATAAAGGCCCGGTCCACAGCCGAGATCGAGGATTCTAGCTCCGCGATTCGGCAACTGCGACGCAAGCCATGCAACATGGCGGTCGATCGTGTCGAATCGCCGGCTGGCCCAGTCATGATCCTGGCAAAGGTGCAGTTCCAGCATGCGTTGGCTGAATTCAAGCTCGTTCCACGGGATTTTGTCGCCCGTTGTCCACGGAGCCGGCGGCGTTGAACGAGTGATAGTGTCTAAAAGATTCAAGGCGATCCACTCCCAAGAATGCGTCTGTCAACGGTTTGACTCGCTGTATTGTAGGCAAAACATGGCAAGGCAGCCAGTCACCGCGTTTGTCCCGGAGTGCATCACCCAGCCGTATCCCTGAGATACCGGAAAACCGTTCTTTCGGAAACACCCGTGGCGCTGGCTATCTCGGCTGTCGTCAACCCTCGTTGGCGCAGTTCCCGCATACGATGCGGCATGGCCTTGGTGGTTCCCTTCTTGCGGCCCCGATAAACGCCTCGGGCCTTGGCGACTCGGATGCCGGCAGCCTGCCGCTCGCGGCGGTACTCCAATTCGATTTCCGCCAATCCGAATAGCACGCTGGCGACCATTCGCCCGAGTGCGCCGCTGAGATCCAACTGCTGAGTGACGGCGACAATCCGCACTCCGCGTTCGCACCACTCGGCCAACAGATTGATGCCGTCCTGCTGGCTGCGAGAAAGCCGATCGAGCTTCCACACGATCACCGTGCGTACGCGCCCCTCGAATACCGCTTGCTGAAGTGCCTGAAACGCCGGCCGGTTCAGGGTCTTGGCCGACTCATGGTCCTCAAACCAAAGCACCGCATCCGGATCGATGCCTTGCACCGAAAGCCATCGCGTAATTTCGGCCTTCTGACCGTCGTTTCTCTGATGCCGGGAAGAAACTCGGCAATAGCAGGCAAGGGCATTTCCCGAAAACGGCTCCATGCCTTTCTTCTAGCGCAGAATGGCAGCATGGGTAAAGGCTTTTTGGCAGCAGGAGCAATTACGTTTTCTCTCAGCATTTCAGGCGACGAACGGCTGCCGTCACCTGAGACCTTAATTGTCAGATGGTTGTGCCAATAAGCGTAAGCGTCTCGCGGAACACGTCTTCCTGGCCGTGATACCTTGGGTTCGTCTGGCAACGAAACCGAAGGAGGTCTGGTATGGACGGGTCGAGCAAGTCGAAACGGGTTGAGACACGCGAGTTCTGG